>JANMGB010000271.1:0-15792 GCA_031374415.1 Burkholderiales bacterium | reverse complement strand
AGTTATTGATCCGGCCTGATGAAGTCTTGACTTCCGAATTTCTCCACAAACCGCGTGAAGCTGCCAATGGCGTCGTACGAAGGCCGCTGGATCCCCGCCTGCGCGGGGATGACAAGCACAACCCTCAGCACGTCATCCCCGCGCAGGCGGGGATCCAGGATGCTGCCTCAGGCACGTTATTCCCGCGAACTGTATCCCTGCAGCTCAGCTTGCCAATTCCCCACCTGCTCGCTTTGGTGAAATCAACCTTTCAAATTCTCTGCGACGGGGTACTAGACCTTGACTTCGTGTGAAGCCCCCAGATAAGCCTCGATCACCTTCGGGTTGCGCTGCACCTCAGCCGGGGTGCCTTCGGCAATCTGTTTGCCTTGGTCCAGCACCGTGACGCGGTCACACAGGCCCATCACCAATTTGACGTCATGCTCGATCAGCAAAATCGTGCGGCCGTCGCGGCGAATGCGGTCAATCAGCTCACGCAACACCACTTTCTCGGTGGCGTTCATGCCCGCGGCGGGCTCGTCCAGCGCAATCAATTTGGGGTCGGTGGCCAGGGCCCGGGCGATCTCGAGCCGACGTTGATCGCCGTAGCTCAGGGTACGTGCCTTGAACTCCGCGTATTTGGCGATCCCCACATAGTCCAGCAGCTCCATCGAGCGCTTGCGAATGGCTGCTTCTTCGGCGCGAAACCCAGGCGTGCGAAAGATCGCCCCGAACAACCCCGAGTGGCTGCGCACATGACGCCCGACCATCACGTTCTCTAGCGCGCTCATGTCGCTGAAGAGGCGAATGTTTTGAAAGGTGCGGGCAATGCCGGCTTTGGCCACCAGGTGCACAGCCAGCGGCCGGTAGACCTGGCCCTCCAGGGAAAACGTGCCCGAGTCCGGCGCATAAAGGCCGGTGATCAAGTTAAAAAACGTGGTCTTGCCCGCCCCATTAGGGCCAATCAGCCCATAGACATGACCCGCATCGACGGAAATACCGACGTCGGACACGGCCTGCACACCGCCAAAACGCTTGGAGGCCCCGACCACTTTCAATACTGGGTGTGTCATACGTCCTCCTCAGGCTGCAGCAGGTGCAGACTTGCCATGCTCAGGCGCAGGCCACAAGCCTCTTGGGCGAACCAGCATGATGCCGATCATGGCCAAGGCGATCAGCAGCTGGCGCAAAATCCCGGCGTCCAGACGGCCATCGGTGAGCTGCTGCAATTGCCCCACCATGTGACGCAACACCTCGGGCAAGGCGGCCAGCAAGAGCGCGCCCACGATGACACCGGGTAAATGGCCAATGCCACCCAACACCACCATGGCCACGACCAACACCGACTCTTGGAGCGAGAACGATTCAGGCGAAACAAAACCCTGGAAAGCGCCGAACAAAACCCCCGACACGCCGCCAAAGGTCGCGCCCATGCCAAAGGCCAATAGCTTTAAGTTGCGGGTGTTGATGCCCATGGCCTTGGCGGCAATCTCGTCCTCACGAATGGCCATCCAGGCACGCCCAATGCGGCTTTGCTCAAGGCAGTAGCACACCACCACACTGAGCACCACCAACAGCAAAAACAGGTAGTAGTAGTTCACCACGGACGGTACTTCCATGCCAAACCAGTGCCCTGTTTTTCCGAAGTCGTAGCCGAAGATTTTGATGGTATCGAGGTCAGACAAGCCTTTGGGGCCATTGGTCAGGTTGATGGGCCGGTCCAGGTTGCTCATGAACACTCGAACAATCTCGCCAAAGCCCAAGGTCACGATGGCCAAGTAGTCACCGCGCAAGCGCAAGGTGGGCGCGCCCAACAACACCCCCACCAAACCCGCCACCACGGCCCCCAAGGGGATCACCACCCACCAAGGCGTGTGCAGTCCCCCGGGGAACCAGGCCTTGAAGACGGCAAAGGTATCCGAGAGGTGGGGGCTGGCGAGCCAGGCGAAAAGGTAGGCACCCACCGCATAAAACGCCACATAGCCCAGGTCCAGCAGGCCAGCGTAACCCACCACGATGTTCAAGCCCAAGGCCAACAGAACATACAGCAGCGCCGAATCAATGATGCGGATCCAGGCGTTGCCGACGCCCATGGCTTGCAAAGCCAGGGGCAAAATCAGCAGCCCCACCGCAGACAGACCAAAGGTCAGAAGTTTGGGATTGAGTTTCATGGAATTCTTTCCTACTCAGGCACGGTCGGCCACGCGTTCACCCAACAAGCCCTGGGGCCTCAAGGTCAGCACCAAAATCAGCACGATGAAGGCAAAGATGTCTTGGTATTGACTGCCCAACACGCCCCCTGTGAGCGGGCCGATATAGCCAGCGCCCAAGGACTCAATGATGCCCAGCAGCACGCCACCGAGCATGGCCCCTGGCAAATTGCCGATGCCCCCAAAAACCGCTGCGGTGAACGCCTTCAACCCAGGAAGAAAACCCATGGTGTGCTGCACCGAACCATAGTTGGCCGCATACATGACCCCCGCCAGCGCCGCCAGGGCGGCACCGATCACAAAGGTCGCCGAGATCACCATGTCGGGCCGCACACCCATCAATGACGCCACCCGGGGATTTTCAGCGGTGGCCCGCATGGCGCGGCCCAGCTTGGTCCGGTGCACCAACAGCATCAAGCCCACCAAGGTGATGGCCGTCACCACCAAGATCAAAATCTGGGTCAGGTTGATCACGGCACCACCGATGAAGAAGGGCTCGTTGGGCAACAAAATGGGGTAAGGCTTGTAGTTGGGCTTCCAGATGATCATGGCCAGGGTTTGCAACAGCAAACTCATGCCCATGGCGGTGATCAAGGGGGCCAACCGAGGCGCGTTGCGCAGCGGCCGATAGGCGATTTTCTCGATCAGGAAGTTCAAGATCGTGCACACCACAATGGCGGCCATCAGGCCGATCAACAACAACAGGCCGCCAGGCCAGTTCATGCCGCTCAAGGCGGTGACCACCGACCAACTGGTCAATGCGCCCACCATCAAGACTTCACCGTGCGCAAAATTGATCAGGTTAATGATGCCGTAAACCATCGTGTAACCCAGTGCCACCAAGGCATACATACTGCCCAGCACCAGCCCATTGATGATCTGCTGGATCAGGGTGTTCATGTCCATCAATCAAACTCCTTGTGATGTAGTCAAAGTGTTACTGCAAGAAGCTTGCCAGCACGCGAGCCTCCGTTTGTAATCGATAGCCCCTCAAATGCATAGAGGTCTAGCCCTCGGCTCACAACAGACCGGGTTGGTGAACCGCTTGGAGAAAGCCCTGGTGGATTGCAACTCATCGCAATATCAAAAGACACTGCAGCGGCTTGCATCGCCTTGCTCCCAACGATGCATCAACGCCGCATCGTGGGATCGGACAGGCCCAGGGGATCGATTGTCTCACTGGGGTGTTGCGGGCTGCGCCCGAAGCTCCCTCAAGCGCTCGGCAATGCGAATTTCCAGGCCCCGGTCAACGGGTTCATAAAAGCGTGGCCCCTTCACCTCATCGGGCCAGTAAGACTCTCCGTGAGCCACAGCGTCAGGTTCATCATGGGCGTAGCGGTAGCCTTGACCATGCCCCAGGTCTTTCATCAAACGGGTGGGGGCATTGCGCAAATGCAGCGGAACAGCCCGCGTGCCGTCTTGGGCCACAAAGGCGCGAGCGGCCTTGTAGGCGCGGTAGACGGCGTTCGACTTGGGCGCCATCGCCAGGTAAATCACAGCCTGCGCCAGGGTCAATTCACCTTCGGGCGACCCCAGCCGTTCATAGGTTTGCAGGGCATCGAGGGTGAGTTGCAAGGCGCGAGGGTCGGCCAAGCCGATGTCTTCACTGGCCATGCGCACCAAGCGCCGTCCGATGTAGCGTGCGTCAGCGCCCCCATCGAGCATGCGCGCAAACCAATACAAGGCGGCATCAGGATCGCTGCCACGAACAGACTTATGCAAGGCCGAGATGGTGTCATAGAACAAGTCGCCGTCTTTGTCATAGCGGCGCACGCGCGCACCCAAGGCGGAGGTGACGCAGGCCTCGTCGATTGCTTGCAGTCCTTGCGCACTGGACTCGTCTTGGACAGCGTGGGCGACGTTCTCCACCGCGTTCAACAAGCGTCGCCCATCGCCATCGGCATACGCCAGCAGTTGATGCATGGCCCCTGGGGTGAGAGGCGGCAGGGACAGCACCTCGACCGCCCGCTGCAGCAAGGCCTGCAGATCCGCATCAGCCAAGGGCTGCAACACATGGACGGTGGCGCGTGAGAGCAAGGCCGCATTGACCTCGAACGAGGGGTTTTCGGTGGTGGCCCCGATGAAGGTGAACAAGCCCGACTCCACGTGCGGCAAGAAGGCGTCTTGTTGGCTCTTGTTGAAGCGATGGACCTCGTCGACAAAAATCACGGTGGCGCGGCCCTGCACCCGAGCAGACTGAGCACGCTCAACCGCTTCACGGATGTCTTTGACACCGCCCAATACAGCCGACAAGGCAATGAACTGGGCGTCAAAGCATTCGGTCATGAGCCGCGCGAGGGTGGTTTTGCCCACGCCAGGCGGGCCCCACAGGATCATGGAGTGCAAGCGCCCGGATTCAAAAACACGGCGCAAGGGCTTGTTCGGGCCCAACAAATGCTGCTGCCCAATCACATCGGCCAGGGTACGGGGGCGCAGGCGTTCCGCCAGAGGGACAGCAGCCGTGGGCGATTCAAACAGGGGCAAATTCGGTGAGGTACTCATCGGCGATCAGCTTGACAGCGAACCCGGCCCCTCGGGGGAAGCCACCAGCGGGACAATGTTGTCGGCGCCCGAAGCCCCAAAGGCCTGCTCTCTCAACAAAGCCAATTGGTCGCGCAGTCGCGCGGCTTTCTCAAACTCAAGGTTGCGAGCATGATCGAGCATCTGCTTTTCGAGTTGCTTGATGCGCTTGCCGAGGTCTTTTTCGCTCATCACCTCGATGTGGGCCGATGCAGCCTCGATCTGTGACGAGTCGCTCGGCTTGTCACCATAGACCCCGTCGATAAGCTCCTTGACGCGCTTTTGGATGCTGCGCGGTGTGATGCCATGGGCCGCATTGTGTGCAAGCTGTTTGGTCCGACGACGGTCGGTTTCGTCGATGGCTCGGCGCATGGAGTTGGTCACCTTGTCGGCATACAGAATGGCCACGCCGCTGAGGTTGCGGGCGGCGCGGCCAATGGTCTGAATGAGGCTGCGCTCGGATCGCAAGAAACCCTCTTTGTCAGCATCCAAAATGGCCACCAAGGAGACCTCAGGGATGTCCAAGCCCTCGCGCAGCAAATTGATGCCCACCAGCACATCGAAGGTACCCAGGCGCAGATCACGCAGAATCTCTACCCGCTCGACGGTGTCGATGTCGCTGTGCAGGTAGCGCACCTTGACGCCGTTGTCGCTCAGATAGTCTGTGAGCTGCTCCGCCATGCGTTTGGTCAGCGTGGTGATCAGCACGCGCTCATGGATGTCGACCCGCCGTCGAATTTCTTGCAAAACGTCATCGACCTGGTGGGTGGCGGGGCGTACTTCAATGATCGGATCCACCAAGCCCGTGGGTCGCACCAGTTGCTCAACCACCTGCCCGCCTTGCGCCGTTTTGCCAGTCTCGTAAGCCGCTGGCGTGGCTGACACGAACACCATTTGCCGCATCTTGCTCTCGAACTCTTCAAAGCGCAGCGGGCGGTTGTCTAGCGCGCTGGGCAGTCTGAAACCGTACTCCACCAAGGTGGTCTTGCGTGCACGGTCACCGTTGTACATGCCGCCGAATTGACCAATCAGCACATGGCTTTCGTCCATGAACATGATGGCATCGGGGGGGAGGTAGTCGACCAAGGTGGCCGGCGGCTCGCCAGGCTGTGCGCCGGAGAGATGGCGGGTGTAGTTTTCAATGCCCTTGCAGTGACCCACCTCTTGCAGCATTTCCAGGTCAAAGCGGGTGCGCTGCTCCAGGCGCTGCGCTTCAACCAGCTTGCCCATCTTGAGCAATTCGTCCACGCGGGTGCGCAGTTCGGCCTTGATGGTGTCCATGGCGGCCAACACCCGCTCGCGCGGTGTCACGTAGTGGCTGGAGGGGTAGACCGTGAAGCGCGGAATCTTTTGCCGGATGCGGCCCGTCAGGGGGTCAAACAACTGCAGGCTCTCGACCTCGTCGTCGAAGAGCTCAATGCGAATGGCCAGCTCGGAGTGCTCGGCCGGAAACACATCGATGGTGTCACCCCGCACCCGAAACGTGCCGCGGGAAAAATCCAGCTCGTTGCGCTGGTATTGCATGCGAATGAGCTGCGAAATCGCATCGCGTTGGCTGAGTTTGTCTCCCACACGCAGCGTCATCACCATCAGGTGATAGGACTTTGGGTCGCCAATGCCGTAAATGGCCGACACGCTGGCCACGATGACCACATCGCGCCGCTCCAGCAAACTCTTGGTGGCCGACAAACGCATCTGCTCGATGTGCTCATTGATGGCGCTGTCTTTTTCGATGAAGAGGTCACGTTGGGGCACGTACGCTTCGGGCTGGTAGTAGTCGTAGTAGCTGACGAAATACTCCACCGCGTTGTGCGGGAAAAACTCTTTGAATTCGCTGTAGAGCTGTGCGGCCAAGGTCTTGTTGGGCGCAAAAACAATCGCCGGGCGGCCCAGCCGCGCAATCACATTGGCCATGGTGAAGGTTTTGCCAGACCCCGTCACGCCCAGCAAGGTCTGAAAGCTCAAGCCGTCTCGCAGCCCCTCGCTGAGTTGGGTAATGGCCACCGGCTGATCACCCGCAGGCGGGTAGGGCTGAAACAACTGAAAGGGCGAGTCGGGAAAACGAACAATCTCACCCAGCGGGGCAGCCAGTTCGGCCGCCACCAGGGGGTTTTCCACTGATCGATTCAAATCATTCATGGGGGGCGCCATCGCGGATAAAATTGGGGTTCTCCCGCCTGTTGCTGGGATGACCCTTGAGGTTAGCCCAAGTTGAGGCCACAGAACCACCCCCACCAGGATTTCCCCATGAGTTCACTCTTCACCGCCGTTGCCATGGCCCCCCGCGACCCGATTTTGGGTCTGAACGAACAATTCAACGCCGACCCCAATCCGGCCAAAGTCAACCTGGGTGTGGGTGTGTACTTTGATGACAACGGCAAGCTGCCTTTGCTGCAGTGCGTGGCGCAGGCTGAGCGTCAAATTCAAGAGGCTGCCAAGCCCCGGGGCTATCTGCCGATTGACGGCATTGCGGCCTATGACCAGGCGGTTCAGGGCCTCGTGTTTGGTGCCGACAGCGCAGCCGTTAGCGAAGGCCGCGTGGCCACCGTGCAGGGCCTCGGCGGCACCGGGGGACTGAAGATCGGCGCCGATTTTTTGCGCCAACTCAACCCCAAGGCTCCTGTCTTGATCAGTGACCCGAGCTGGGAAAACCACCGCGCTCTCTTCACCCAGGCGGGCTTCACCGTGGACACCTACCCCTACTTCGATGCGGCAGCGCGGGGTGTCAATGCCACCGGCATGTTGCAAAAGCTGAGCAGCGCAGCGCCTGGCACGGTCGTGGTCTTGCATGCCTGTTGCCACAACCCCACGGGTTACGACCTGAGCCCCGCGCAATGGAGCGAGGTCGTCAAGGTGGTCAAAGACCGTGGGCTGGTGGCCTTTTTGGACATGGCTTACCAAGGCTTTGGCGAGGGCATCACGGAGGACGGTGCCGTGGTGGGGCAGTTTTTGGCCGCGGGCGTCAACTTCTTTGTCGCCACCTCGTTCTCCAAGAGCTTCTCGCTGTACGGCGAGCGCGTCGGGGCCTTGAGCGTGGTGTGTGACAGCAAGGAAGAAGTGACCCGGGTGCTGAGTCAACTCAAAATCGTCATCCGCACCAACTACTCCAACCCGCCAACGCACGGCGCCCAAGTGGTGGCCATGGTGTTGACCACGCCGTCGCTGCGCAAACTCTGGGAAGAAGAACTCGCCGGCATGCGCGTGCGCATCAAGCAAATGCGCACCTTGTTGCTTGACAAGCTGCAAGCCGCCGGCGTGCAGCGCGACATGAGCTTCATCACCCAACAAAAGGGGATGTTCAGCTACTCGGGCTTGAACAAGGCCCAAATGGAGCGCCTGCGCCAAGAGTTCGGCATCTACGGTGTTGATTCAGGTCGTATTTGTGTGGCCGCACTGAACACCCAAAATATCGATGCCGTGGTCGATGCGATTGCCAAAGTAAGCTGATCCGAGGCTGGCCGGCTCCGAGAAAGCGGCCTTGCGCACCAACCTGGGGTGCAAAGGCGGCTCTATTCGGACCATTGATGAGATCAGACCTGTTGCAATATGAATCTGCGGCTCTAAAATGCTGCAGTGCACAAGATGTTGTCGGCACGGAGGGGTCAGCCCGGCCCGCCCTTTGAACCCAACATGCGACAGGATTCAACATGCTCTATCAGTGGTATGAAACGCAACGCGCCCTTCTGAGCCCGTTTGCTGAGTTTTCCAGCGCATCGTCCAAGCTGTATCGACATCCGCTGTCGCCCTTCACGCACACGCCCATGGCCCATCGGGTCTCTGCGGGGCTGGAGTTAATGCACCGCCTGTCCAAAGAGTACGAGAAGCCGCAATTCGACATCGGTTGTGTCCAGGTGGACGGCGTGGAAGTGGCGGTGCAAGAGCAGCTGGCTTTGAGCAAACCGTTTTGCCGCTTGCTGCGTTTCAAGCGCTTCACGGACAACCCGGTCGCTTTGGCCCGCATGAAGGGGCAACCGTCGGTGTTGGTGGTGGCGCCATTGTCAGGGCACCATTCCACGCTGCTGCGCGAGACGGTGCGTGCACTGCTCATTGACCACAAAGTCTTCATCACCGACTGGACTGACGCCCGGATGGTGCCGACCGATGTGGGCCCCTTTCATCTAGACGACTATGTCGCCTACGTGCAAGAATTTTTGCGTCACGTGGGGCCGAACGTCAACGTGATCTCAGTTTGCCAGCCGACGGTGCCCGTGTTGGCAGCCGTCTCACTCATGGCCAGCAACGGAGAGACCACCCCACGCACCATGACCATGATGGGCGGGCCCATCGATGCCCGCAAGAGCCCCACGGCGGTCAACAACCTGGCCATGAACAAGAGCCTGGAGTGGTTCGAGCACAACGTGATCCACCGCGTGCCAGTGAACTACCCTGGCACCGGGCGGCGTGTCTATCCGGGGTTCTTGCAGCACACCGGCTTCATCGCCATGAACCCCAGCCGCCACATGAAATCGCATTACGACTACTACCTCGACCTGGTGCGTGGCGATGGCGACAACGCTGACTTTCATCGCGACTTTTACGATGAGTACAACGCGGTGCTCGACATGCCTGCCGAGTACTACCTGGACACCATCAAGGTCGTGTTCCAAGAGTTTGCCTTGGTCAATGGCACCTGGGAGGTTGCGGGCCAACGTGTGCGACCGCAAGACATCACGAAAACCGCTCTGCTCACCATTGAAGGCGAGTTAGACGACATCTCCGGCGCGGGCCAAACGCGCTCGGCACATGACTTGTGCACGGGCATCCCCAAGAAGGACCAGTACCACTACGACGCTGAAGGTGCCGGTCACTATGGGATTTTTTCAGGCCGGCGTTGGCGCGAAAAAATCTACCCTCAAGTTCGCGATTTCATTGCCAGTTATCACGCCAAAGACAGCGGCAAGGTGGCTGTTGCCAAACCACAGGCGGTCACGCAGGCTAAGCCAGCAGCGCGTCAAAGCACGCCGGTCGCGGTGGCCAGCAAAAAGGCCAAGGCGCCTGTGCGCAAACGCTGACACTCATACGGTCAGGGCGGGGCACATTGATCATCCCGAGACGGCAGTTGGACGCACACAAGCGGGCTGCGTCCAGATACTGCCTTGAGGGTGACCAATTTGCCTAAAATTTGCTCTCCATACTTCATCGCGTCGTCCCATAGCGCTGAGTGCTGGCGCGCAGCGCATCGCCGCAACTCGTCTTGCAGCCGTCGAACGCCACCGCCACACCGTTGACCGTGTGTTGGGCATCGCCCTCAATGATCACGCAACGACAGCTCAGCTTGTCCCCCACCAAGGCCACCGCCACGCCATCCACCTGGCACTGTGGGGCGCTGCTGCGTATGACCGTGCAGCGGCGCTGTTGCGTCCGGTCGCCTACTCGAATGACGTTGCGCATGGTCTTCCTTCCTCTTTCGCTCTACTGATAGTTCGCGGGGTCAATGTCCGGTGTGGCGTAGTGCCGAAACACATCGCCTCCATGCGGATGCCGCTGCTTTTTGCGCTTCTCCCCAGACGGCGGAGTGATCAAAATGATGCTCGCCTCACTCGGATCGCGAAAGTTGATCGCTGCACTCACACCCCCGTCTCGGTAGCTGCCCATCACCCCAATGCCCATTTGCATGAACCATGTCGCCGCCCCCGTGTTGCCCAAGCGCGCGTCGGTGTTGACCCACTGGTTCGGCTTGGCCGCATCCAGCTCCGGGCCCCCGTCCTGCGCCCATTGCGCCAGCACCTTGTGCAGGCTCACACTCGTGTCGGTGTTGCCCCCGCTGGCCGTGATCACCCGCGCCGGGGCATTCTGCCGCAGCCCCTCTGGCAGCGTCTGCAAAGCCTCTTGCCAGCCTTGCGCCAACGCCGCCGTGCGCTGATCCTGGCGCTTGAGCGGTTTGTCGTCTTTGTCCACCATCTTCACAAACACCGGCCGGTGCAAATACCCCAGCGTCGGCAGCCGATCAAAGTCCTCCAGCTGCTCCTTGTTCCATGGCAGGGGAAACCAGGGCGTCGGCTTGAACCCCTTGGGCGGCCCTTCATCGTGCCGATCAAACATCGACACCGTCTTCGGGTAAATGTCCTCCCGCTGCGTGAACTCCGCTGCCGCCTGCAACCACTCCTTCACCGTCGGGTTGCGAGACAAGCTGTCCTTCGGACGGGGGACAGACCTTCTAAGATCGTTGAACCTCAGCCCCAGCCGCCAGGAATAACTGACTTGATGCAAGCGCTCCACACTCAGCTTGCGATCAGCGTCTTTGAAAACATACGGCCTCACCGCCTCCACCCGCTCTCGCCGCGCCAGCACCAGCATCGCCGTTGAATCCGGCATCTCGGGCACGTAGTGGCCGTCTTTAACCAAAGGTGGCGTGCCCGCAGGGCGGTACCGGTCGCGGTCGTAAAGACCATCTGATGAGGCCACCACCACATAGGGCACGTCGGGGTGCTCGTCGAAAAACGCGAATACTTGCTCCACCATCCGGTCCGGCCGCTCACCCTTTGCCCAACCCGCCGACACAAACTGCGTCCAAGCCAGACCTGTAGACGATGTCGCACCGACGATCCCTGAAGACGGATTCGTATCGGAAGTCGGACTTCTGGGGTTTTCTAATGGACTGGCATAAAACGAGGGCATGGGCCAAAACGACGGCAGGTACTTCGCAGCGTTCTCGAAAGCGTGCACTGCGCGGCCGCCTGACTGTCCGGTTTTGTCCTGCTCAGACCAGGGAGACTTCTTCGGGTCTTGCTCGCGCACGCTGGCATACGCATGCCCTTGCTTGAGCACGTCCCACAAAGTGCCCTGCCGGTACTTGTCGAACGTGATGCCCAAGCCGATCACCTCCAGCACATACTCACGCTGAGCCTGCGGATCGACCGGCTGCGGGCTTTGCGGCACCGCCACCACGGGGAGGCTCGCCTGGGCACTCGCAGCCGCACCAGCCTGCCAACGCCACCCCAGCAACCCCACTACGACCAACACCGGCAACCCCAACAACACTGTCAAACGATTCATAGCCGTCTCCGATAGATCACTGGCAGGAACGTATCCCACAACGGTGTACACGAGCAGGGCCCACAAGGGGATGAGGATGAGCAGCAGCAACACCCCTGCGGCCAGATACTTCCCAGTACGCTTCATGGCCGCCTCACAGGGACGGGCGTCGTGGCCCCCGGATTCTCACCAGGCTGGCGTTTGGGACGGGGGGGCAGCGGGGGCGGCCCGTCCTTGATACTCGACACTACCGCCTTGGGCAGCCCCTCCATCGGCACCGGCAACCACGGCGGCAACTGACCGGTACTGTAGTAGGTGCTATTGCCCTCAATCACGTCCTTACGCCAATCTGGCTCCACCCCGTAGAACTGGCCGAATTTAGCAAGGAACTTCTCCCACTCCAATATCCCGGACCTTAACTGTTCCTCGCCAAAGATCTTCTTCAACCGCCAATCCGCGACAGCGCAGAGGTAGGCATAAAACTTAGGATCGCTGGGCGCCTTGCCTTGGCCCACTGCTATATCGTAAGCCGTCACCTGCCGATGGTTGGTCGCGCTGCCAAAAATTGCCCCGTGAAACGAGCGCGCACTGTGTTCTTTCTGCCACCTGAGTCGCGCCTCGTTCGGCGTCTCCTTGCGGCACACCAAAAACTGCCCCGTCCCTCTCATTGACCGGTCCAGGCAGTTGTAAACGTAGACCACTTCGCATCGATCCGCAGCCTGCGTTTTACCCTCGTTGAGCACGCCCCCGACTTCCCCCACACGCGCCGTCTCCACCGTCACCTTGCCCTGGTGCAACTGTTGATGCGGGCTCTCAATGGGCCCCGGCCCCGATGCCCGACCCAGCCCGTGTTGATCTGGCATCAGCAGCCAGATCAGGCGGTAGCCAAATCGGCTCGTGCTCGCAATCGCCGCATCAATCGGGTCCACCGTTTCATGCCCTCCCTTGGGCTGCCCTGGCAAAGTCACTGAGCCTTCATACATCGCCGCCTCCACGGGCTCAGGCAAGGGCTCCCCGTTGATGGTGCGAACCCCCTGGCGTCCGTAGGGCGAGTCTTCCAGGCTACGTGTCGGATCCACCGCAATACTGTCCTTTCTCAGCGTCCCAGAACCCTTGGCCGCATGCTCACTATCGTCCTCGCCCTTCAGTCGCAAAATAAAATCATGCGGCTGCGCTTGGCCCACCAGCACCGGCCCTGGGCGCTTCTTCGCCGTGAACACCCTTTGAAAAAATCCCGCACCCAGCTCCTTCAGGGGCCGCCGCGTGTCGCCCTGCTTCAGGTTACCGCTGACCTCTCCTCTTTTGTTCACCTGGTAGTCCGGCACTCCTTGCCAGCCAATGCCCTGAATGTTGCTCAAAGCCACCGTGCGGTCTTCCGGACAAAAATACAAATACACCTTGCCCCGGTTGTCGCGGTCTTTGCTGGCTTGCCACCGAGTGCCCACCACACCACACTGCTTTGGCAGCCCCAGCGTCTCAAACTCGGGCGTGCTGTGCCGCTGCGCCACCACCCCGCCTACGATATTGACCAGCGTTTGCAGCCGAGCATGCAAGGTCTGTATCCCCCTCAAGCTGCCATACTTGTCCGGCGTCCGTATCCCCTTGTCGCGGTCTTCCTTGGCCGCCATCAGCTCGTCCTGTCCCCCCTCAAACAAGTTGACCCCGTCATTCAGCCAGGGAATATCGTCCACCAGGCTGTAGGGCGGGTGCGTCATGATCAAGGTGTCCACAGGCTTGAGCCCCTTGTCCAACAAAAATGCCTGCGCCAACAGGCTGACCATGCAGCCCTGGCTGTGGGCCACGATGGACACCGTCTCGTCCGCGTGCCAATCCCGAATCATCGATATCAACGCCGCCATGCGTTGCGCCGCCAGCACCATGTACATGCGCCCCGGCGCCTTGAGCACCGGGCGAATCGGATCGGCGGCTGCCAAGTCCGTGGCGTCTCCCGGGCCCGCAGCGAAGCCGAAGCGCCACATGTCGGGCAAACTCGATGTCGCGTTGGAAAAAGGCCCACCCCCTTTGCTGAAATCCTTGTCCAGACGGTTGCCGTAGCGGTCAAGCGCTTGGCCATGGGACGTCTTCTCGGGTGGATTCACAAAATCCTCACCCTCCCGATACCCCCAGTAAAATGGGATCACGGGGCTGAGGGTTTCCTTGTTGACGGCGCGTTTGAAGTACACCGCGTCCGGATCATCGACCAAGTGCTTGGCATCTTCTGGTTTGGGCATATTCACCGTGCCCGGGAAAAAGCTGCGGTCCAGGCGCTTGCTCAGCCCCGCACACACACCGGATTCGACCTCGCCGTAGCTGACGCCCACATCATTGACGCCGTGGATCAAGATCACCGTGCCTGGCAAATCTATACCCAGGGGCACCGTTTTGTTGGCGATCCGCTGGTACTGGGTGGCCGCGCAGGCTTGCGCTACGGGGGTGGATTTATCGTCGGGGTAAATGCCCATGAATACGCCCTCAATCTTTGAAAATCTGGATGTCCGCAATCTGCATGGCATCGGGCGCCAGCACATTGGTGTGGCCCGCCGCGTCACTCACTCCCTCCATCACCGAACCATCGCTCAGGGTGATTTTGTAACGGCGGTTGGCCGCTGGGAGGGCGCCTGCCTCGTTGCCATACGTCAGAGCGAAGCGTTGGTCGGGGGTGCCTTTGCTGAAACTGGGCTTCTCGCCACTGAGCGTGGCCGGGCCGCCGTGGTTGAAACTGGCGGCCTTGTGTGTGATCGCACCGCGGGTGCCCAACTCAATGCCGTCGCCGATTTTGATGTAGCTGCCGTCGTCGGCGATGAAGGTCAGCGTTTTGCCCATCAGGACCACGTCTTCATTGGCGCGCACCTGCACGTTCTTGGCAGAGTCGATCAGGGTGTCGTCATGTTGGCTCTGCAGTCGCAGCGCGCCTTGGTGGGCGATTGCGTTGAGACCACCACTCTGGGCGAACAGGGCAATGCCTTGGCCCGCAATGACGCTGTGGTGCTGTCCAGCCACCTGTTGCAGATTCTTCTGCGCCACCAAGTCCATGTTGGTGCCCGCGTATTGGCTGATGGCTTCAGGGGTGGCTTGGCTGATGCCGCCCGGCGCCGTGATGCCGATGATCGGCTCGCCACCCGCGCTGCCACGGGGGTCCACATTCGACTCCGCATCCCAGTTCTTGACGTGGCTGCGCAGTTCGTCCTGCTCCTTCGTCTGCAGGGTCGGTCCTTGGTGTTGAGCCGCATGCTCACCCAGACTCTTGAACAGATCCAGACACTCTTGCATCAAATTGACGTACTCGCTGCGGGCGAGTTGGGTTTCGCTGGCTTGCAGGCGCTTCCAGGCCGACAGCAGCATGGCTTTGCCGCTGCGCAGCGCGACGCTGCCATCGCTGCGCAACTCAGCCCCTTCGCCACGTGGCTCAGCACGAGCGGTCCCTTGGATCCGCGGCTGCGTGAGGTAGCCTAGATTCACCTCGCTGTGCGCGTGTTCGCTGCTCAGTTGCACGCTGATTTGCGCAAACGTGTCATCGAAACGGAGTTGTCCGTAGCGCTGCCCGCCCAGCTCTTTGGTCTTGGTGCCGCTGAGGAAGGGCACTGCACTCTTGTGGCTGAAAAGCGGCGGCTTATTGCTCTGGTTGAACAGTACCCGGCTGACGTAGGGTCGCGACGGATCACCAAACTCAAAGCCAATGGCCACTTCCATGCCCACTCGCAGCGGGTAGATGGTGCCGTACTGGGGCCCCGCCCAGCCCCAATCAACCCGAATCCAGGTTGTGTTGTTGCTCGCTTTGCGACTTCCGCGCGCCGGGCTCAAGCCGAGCAACTCGACGTGCACGCGCCCCAGCTCGTCGATGTGAACCTCTTCTTCGCCAAACGCCCTGACGATTCCCACCACTTCGGTCATGCGCGGAAAGTCTCGCTCCGGTTGCCAATCGGGCACAACCGGCGTGCCTCTGCGCACGGCTTTGAAGCGGTTCATGTGTAAGCGTTCGGCGAACGACATCCTTGCGCCGAAGATGGAGGCGTGTTGAAGGTTGAAGGCGGATCTACGCGGCGGCGGTGGCAGGGGCGGCGGGGGCGGCGTTCGGCGGGGCGGTATCGACGGCCGGTCGCCAGTTGTG
>JANMGB010000270.1:0-2098 GCA_031374415.1 Burkholderiales bacterium | reverse complement strand
ACCGCAAAGACAGCCATGTCAGCCAGGTGAGGCGGAAGCTGTTTCAGCAGAGCTTGAAATTCCGGCACGCTTAACGAGCGTACCCTTCCTTCAGACTCCCGGAACAGCTTGAACTTGGGCACCTTCTCCAACCATTCCCACTCGTCACAGGCTCGCCGCAGAATGGCACGAACCAATGCCAAATGGCGGTTGGCGGTCGCAGGGGACGACATCTTTTCGCGGTCGAACTTGATCCGATCAATCAGCGTTCGGTCGATGTCTTGAAGTTCTTTTCCTCCCAGGTAGGTATCGAGCCAGCGAAGCTTGGTCTTGTCATGTTCGTGCGTGGCCTTGTGCTTCGTTTCCAAGAGCCAACGCAGTACCGCTTCTTCCCAGGTGCGTCGAGGCTTTACGCCGAGCCGGTCTTGCTCCCATCGGGAGGCGGCGAGCTGATCGTGGATCTGCTGCGCCTGCCGCTTGTCGGCAGTCCCAGTGCTTTGCTGTAAAGGCTTCGATTCACCTCGGATGAGCGGGAGTTTGACCCACCAAAATGGCGAGTCTTTTCGTCTGTAGAGCGACATATGGATTCCTCCAAAGAGTCGATCACGGACACACGCATGGTCGATTTTGCCATCAACATTTCCAGCAGCAGTTGGTCCACGAAGACCCAGGCGCGGCCCACCTTGCAAGCCGGGACGGCGCCGCACTGCGCCAGGCGCTGCAGGGTCTTGGGGTGCACCTTCAACAGGTTCGCGGCTTCGAGCAGGTTGAGCGTTTTCATGGCGTCTTGCGGGAGGGGCTATCGGCCTAAATAAACCGCGGTGATCTGCTCACGCTCGTGGCCCAGCTCGCGCGAGATCGCCAGCCGCGCTTCTCGGTCGATGGTCTTTTGCTCGGGTGTCAGCTGCTTGGCGCTGGGGCCGCCCGCTGCGGGCGCCTTCCAGCCGGTGAGCTGCTCATAGCGGGTCTGGGCATAGGCATGGCGCAACCCATGCACACGGTCGATGCCTGCTTGGGCCGTCTGCGACTTGAAGCGATTCAACTGGTCCCGGTAAGACATCTCAGTTGGAATCAGGCTGCCCGCACCGGCCAATCTCCGCACCTGATCCAAGAGGTTTCGTTGGTCCTCAGTGAGGATCGGCACATCTCGCTCCTTGCCGCCTTTGGTCCAACTGGCGTTGAGATGCAGCACCTCGCCGCGGTCGGCCGGTGCGGGGCGCAGCTTGATGCTTTCCTCGCGGCGCAGTCCAAACGCCGCTTGAAGGCGCAGCGACAGGGCGGTGTAGGGGTCCGACACCTTCGCCAGCTTGGCATCGTCCAAGGCGCTGGCCTTGGACACATTGGTCACGTGCTTGCGATCCGCAATGCCATAGGCTGCGTTCTCCCTGGCCACGATGTTCTGTTTGTCGATCTTCTCGGCCAGCCAGCGCAAGGCGCTCATGCGGTTCTTGAAGGTGCCAGGGCTGATGCCGTCCTCGTGCCAGCGTTGAACGAGGTGCTCAACGTGCTTGGAGCGAATGCCGGCGGCCCGCAGATGGTAGAAGCCGCCTTCCTGGAGCTGGTTGGCCACCAGTGTCAGGATGCCTTCTCGGTCATGCTGGGTGGCAAACGAGCCGTCGCGGTTGCGGCGGCACAGGTTCTTGATGTCGTGGTTCAGATCACGCATGTTGCGTGTCGCCGTGCGGGGCCATTGCCATCATTACTGCCATTTGCTTTTTCCTTCATCCGTTAAGTTGGTGCGTCAAAATCAGCCGTTGGTGTTGAGAGGTTCGGTAAGTGTTTCTGTCCATCCCGCACGCCGCAGCGCTGGGGAATCACCAGGGACCCGGGACACCACTCCCGTTGGTGCAATTTGTCGACAGCTCGCCGGCGTTGCACGCGCCATTGGCGTTGCGCGATGTGCCTGTGGGCACTGCACGCGCAAAGACCATTGACCCAGGGCCTAAGGGGTGTGCTTCGCACACGTCTGTTGATCCACTGTAAGCGTTCGGCGAACGACATCCTTGCGCCGAAGATGGAGGCGTGTTGAAGGTTGAAGGCGGATCTACGCGGCGGCGGTGGCAGGGGCGGCGGGGGCGGCGTTCGGCGGGGCGGTATCGACGGCCGGTCGCCAGTTGTG
>JANMGB010000258.1:0-7227 GCA_031374415.1 Burkholderiales bacterium | reverse complement strand
CGAAAGACCCGGACGAAACCGGCCTCAATGAAGCAGGAACCCACTGAAGCGACTCTGTGTGAGCTCACTCATGCATAGCGCCGTAGGAATCCCCCTCCTTCCCGCGCAAGCGGTGGCCCAAGGCCAAGGTGGGGGAGGATGTCAAAGCCTGCCGCCCATGAGCGCTGCCGCGCCCACCACCTTGGCGCAATTGCGGGCAGGCCAGCTGCGGGGCGTGCGCCGGCTGGATCTGTCCTGCGGGTTAAGCCACTTTCCGCCCGAGATCTTTGACCTGGCTGACTCGCTGGAGGTGCTCAACCTCTCGGGCAACGCGCTCGACAGCCTGCCCCCTGACCTCGGGCGGCTGCACCAATTGCGGGTTTTGTTCGCCTCCTACAACCGCTTCACCACCTTGCCGCAGGGCTTGCGCGGCTGCGCGCAACTGGAGACGGTGGGCTTTCGGGCCAACCAAATCACCCACCTCGATGCAGCGGCGCTGCCACCCAGCTTGCGGGCACTGATCCTCACCGACAACCAACTCAGCCACGTGCCCGCCGCGCTGGGGCAATTCAGCCAGCTCGAAAAGCTCATGCTGTCCGGCAACCGCTTGACGGGTTTGCCGCCTGAGCTGCAAGCTTGCCAGCGACTGGCCTTGCTGCGTGTGGCCGTCAACCAGCTCAACGCCTGGCCGTCTTGGCTGGCTGGCCTGCCCCAGCTGGCCTGGCTGGCCGGCGCCGGCAACCCCTGCACCCTTTTGGCTGAGCAACAAGCCCTGGCCCACCCTGCGGCCATCGACTGGTCTGAGCTCACCTTGGAGCAGGTGCTGGGCGAGGGCACCTCGGGCGTGATCCACCGTGCCCGGCTGGCTTCGGGTGAGCCCGTGGCGGTCAAGCTCTTCAAGTCCGCCATGACCACCGACGGCGCCCCCAGCAGCGAGATGGCCGCCTGTCTGGCCGCTGGCACGCACCCGCACCTCATCGGCACGCTCGGGCGCGTCGTGGGCCACCCCGACGGCACGGCAGGCTTGCTCATGCCGCTCATCGACGCCAGCTTTCAAACCCTGGCGGCACCGCCCAGCCTGCAAAGCTGCACCCGCGACGTCTACCCCGACGCCGCACGCTTCACGCTCGCGCAGGTGCGCAGCATTGCCCACTGCGTGGCCTTGGCCATGACCCACCTGCACGCCCGGGGGCTGATTCACGGCGACCTCTATGCCCACAACATTTTGTGGCACCCGAGCGGCCCGGCGTGGTTGGGCGATTTGGGTGCCGCAGCCTTCTTGCCTGCGAATGCCGCGCAAGCGGAAATGCTGATCAAAGTGGAAGTGTGCGCTTACGGCAAATTACTGCAAGAGCTGTTGCAACGCTGTGATGCGCCGGCCCCCGCACTGTCGACGCTGTCGGCCCTGCAGCGCCGCTGCGAAGCCCCCGACCTGGCAGACCGGCCCGCGGGCGACGAGCTGGTGCGGGCGGTGGATACCTGAGCCCTAAAACGGCAGTTTGACGCTTCGCCGACAGCCGAGGCCTTCGACAGCCTGGGCAAACCCCTCCCTCTCTTGGGGGGGGGCGCCCTGACCGGGCGCTTAGTCCTTAAGAAAGTGCGCCCGATGCAGTAGAGTGTTCCGGCTAGTGTCGCGTCAAGTGTCGGTGTGATCGCAACGACACCATGCGCCCGAGCGGAAAGCGAGCATCCGACGGTTGTTGCTTGACACGACATTAGGGCCGTTTATCACCATCTACCAAGAGAGAGAAGTATGAAAGACATCTACGTCAAGTTCACCAAGAAGACCAACTCCAAAGACATCCCTGGGGAGTCGACCGACTCCGACCACAAAGACTGGATGGAAGCGACCTCTTGGGCGCAAGGCATTCATCAGCCCACTTCAGCCACGGCCTCCACCGCTGGCGGTCATTCTTCGGAGCGCTGCGAGCATGTGCCCATGATGTTCACCAAAGATGTGGACAAGGCCAGCGTCTATCTGTGGGAAGCCTGCTCGGCCGCCTATGCCTACGACGTGGAAATTCAATTCTTCCGTGCGACCGGCACGGTGCGCACCAACTACATGACGATCAAACTCAGCAACGCCATTGTCAGCAGCGTGCAAACGAACGTTGCATCAGAAGGCCTGCCGACCGAAACCTTCACCCTCAAGTACGCCAAAGTGATCTGGAATCACAAGGGCTCCAAGGCCGATGGCAGCGCCAACGTCGGTAACGATGCTGGCGGCTGGGATCTTTCGGCTAACAAGGCCGCGGCTTAATCGCTGAACCGAACCGCGCTGCGTGTGCAGCGCGCTGAGTTGGTGTGTGCCTCAGCCCCTGGCGACTGGTACGTCGCTAAAAGCCTTCGGCACAACTAACAAATCACTAATTATTGCAGTGCAAAAAACATGAAACTAAAACTCGATCCATCCGACAATCCAAAGCTTATTATAGAAAGGCTTTTTTCAAAAGGGGCGTCGAAACTAACGGGAACGCTTTATCAAGTATATCGCCAGGTATATTCAATATGCTCGGTTAGTACCGTACACTACAATGGCAGCAAAGAAGAAATAAGCGACTTCGAAGAGTTGTTGTCAGCAATGTCCATCGGGCAGCAAACATTCAAAAACTATGGGATCGAAGCAAGGGAACTGTCGTACTCAGGTTTTGACAATGTCGTAAAGGTACCAGACATACAAAAATTCCTACCAAAGTCGGTGCAAAATATGGTCACAATAAAACAGAGGTACATATTCAATACAGTTTCCGGGCTTTACACTTACGGGCACGATCCGATACCGGCATTAAAGTTATACAACAACAAGAACGTCACATTCAGCTCCGCGGGCGGATTTGAAGAGCCTTTCGCTATTGCCACCTATGATCCAATACACGGCAAACTGCACGTGCCAGGCTCTGCAGAGTACGATGAAATATTTAATAGATTTGAATCCTCACTAACTGCTCAGCAAGCTGCCGAACTGTACATCGCGAATAAAAAGAAGTAATCTAATGATGAAAATAAGGCTTGCTATATTCTACTCAATAATAATTGCAATTGCAGTATTTGCAGTTGCTTTTTTCATGTACAAATCGGCAATTCATGCCGTGTCACCAAGCGCGAGCCTAGAAACCATTTCATTGTTCGCCCCAATAACTAAGAATTTTTTATTTGGGGCCTCATTTATTCCGGCCGGATTATTTTTTTCTGCAACAATGTTCTATCCAAAAAACAATCCGCCACATAAATTTTATGCCGCCCTAGTGCTTGTGGCATCAGTTTTTGGATTTGTCCTATGGATGTTTGTGCTTCGCCACACATTACCTGAGGAGTTGGCATTGGAATATATACCAATATACCGCGCAGGCATCAGCTCAAGCATCTTTGCTGCAATTGCTTTTTCAATTGTTTTCTTTAGAAAATTTAAATAAAAATGGACTGACGCAGAGCAACCTCAGCGAGCGCGCAATTCCGACTTTTTTAGTCGAATAGGACGCGATGTCAATGGGGTCACCCATTCGCCGACTCCATACGTTGGGGTACCAGTACCCCGTCGGAGTGAATTTGAAAGGTTGAATTGTTGCGGGGCCCATAGTGAAGTGCACAGGCGGCTGGATTCCCGCCTGCGCGGGAATGACGTGGGGAGATGCCAACCCCTGCGCCCGTCATCCCCGCCGTGTCCCGTCATCCCCGCGAAGGCGGGGATCCAGGAGGGTGCCTGAGTCGCAACAGGCTCGCGCGCACTCCATTCGTGCACACTCCGCCTGCCAATGCGCCCCCTGTTCGCCTTGGGGAATCAACCTTTCAAATCCACTGAGACGGGGTACAAGCTGCCCTCCGCGCGCTTGCCGTGGAAGCGCCCCCCCCGGCTCAACCTGCGCCCACGGACTGAACCACCAGCCGACCGCGCTGGCTTTGCAGCGTGTGAGCCATCAAGGCCGTGGCTGCATAGATGGCGTCGATGCTGGGGGTGGGGGTCTCGGTGATGCGCGCCAGCTCGACCACCGCACCCACCAGCGCATCGAGCTCCAGGGCGCGGCCGTGTTCGACATCTTGGAGCATCGAGGTCTTGTGCGCCCCCACGGCCTGCGCGCCATGGATGCGCTGGTCGATGGAGATTTTGAACTTGACGCCCAGCTTCTCAGCGACGGCTTGAGCCTCGGTCATCATGCGCTCGGCGAGCTCGCGCGACAGAGGAAAGGTGCAGATGTCTTCGAGCGTGGCGTGGGTCAGGGCTGACAGGGGATTGAAGCTGAGGTTGCCCCACAGCTTGACCCACATCTCGCTGCGAATGTCTTTGCTGATGGGCGCTTTGAAGCCCGCTTGCATGAGGCTGCTGGCCAGGGCTTGTATGCGCTCGCTGCGGTTGCCATCGAGCTCGCCCAGCGAAAAGCGGTTGCCCTCGATGACGCGCACGACCCCCGGCGAGAGCAGCTCGGCGGCGGGGTAGACGATGCCGCCAATGACGCGCTCTGACTCGATGTGGCTGGCAATGAAACCGTCGGGGTCCACGCTGCGAAGCTGGCGGCCTTCGTAGGGCCCGCTGAGTTTGTCAAAGTACCACCAGGGTACGCCGTTGATGAACGACACCAGCAGCGTCTGCGGCCCGAACAATGCGCGCAAGCCAGGCAACACGTCGCGCACCTGATGGGCCTTGAGGGTCAGGAGCACCGCGTCTTGCGCCCCGGCCTCGCTCATGTCTTGCACGGCGCGCAGCTGGCGGCAGCGCACCGTGCTGCCGTCTTCGCGGTGCAGCGTGAAGCCTTGCTCGTTGATGGCCCGCAGGTTCTGATTGCGTGCGATGAACGTGACGTCTTCGCCAGCCAGCGCAAGCTGGGTGCCGAGGTAGCCGCCAATCGCCCCCGCCCCGACAACGGCGATTTTCATCCGGTGACTCCGAGCTTGCGGGCCTCGGCGCGGCGCAGCCCGGCTTTGAGCAGGCCCCAGCAAGGCGACAGCAGCATGAGGAACGCCAAGACCACCATGCCGCCCACCAGCCAGTTGTCGACAAAGATTTGCAAACTGCCCTGTGACTTGGTGATGGCCTGGCGAAAGGTTTGCTCAGCCCGGTCGCCCAGCACCAAGGCCAGCACCAGGGGCGCAATGGGATAGCGCAACTTCTTGAACAGGTAACCCATCACGCCAAAGCCCAGCATCGACCAGACCTCGAACATCGACCCGTTGATGGTGTAGGCCCCGATGGCGCAAAACACGATGATCACCGGCGCGATCACTGAAAAAGGGATGCGCAGCATCGCAGCCCACATGGGGACGGTGGTCAGCACCACCACGAGGCCGACGATGTTGCCCAAGTACATCGACGCAATCAGGCCCCAGACGAAGTCTTTTTGATCGATGAACAGCATGGGGCCGGGCTGCAGGCCCCACGTCACCAAGCCGCCAAGCAACACCGCTGCGGTGGGCGAGCCGGGAATGCCCAAGGTCAGCATGGGCAGCAAGGCGGAGGTGCCTGCGGCATGGGCCGCAGTCTCCGGCGCAATCACGCCTTGGATGTTGCCTTTGCCGAAGCTGTCAGGGTCTTTGTCCAGGCGACGCGCCATGCCGTAGCTCATGAACGAGGCCGGCGTGGCCCCCCCGGGGGTGATGCCCATCCAGCACCCGATCACAGTGGAGCGCAGGAAGGTCTTCCAGTGCCGGATGATCTCGCGCCAGGTTTGCCACACCACGGCAGCACTGATGCGGGCCGACTGCCCCTTGAAGGCCAGGCCTTCTTCCATCGTCAGCAAGATCTCGCCAATGCCAAACAGCCCAATCACAGCCACCAGAAAATCAAAGCCCTTGAGCAGCTCAGGTTGGCCGTAGGTCATGCGCAGGGTGTTGCTGGAGTCTTCCATGCCCACGGCGGCCAAGGCAAAGCCCAGCATCATCGAGGCCAGGGTTTTGGTGGGGGGCTCTTTGCTCATGCCCACAAAGCTGCAAAACGTGAGCAAGTAGACGCCAAAGAGCTCGGCGGGGCCAAACTTAAGCGCAAACTTGGCCAGCCAGGGCGCCAAAAAAGTGATCAACAACACCGCAAACAAAGCGCCCACAAAGGAGCCTGTGAAGGCCGCCGTCAGGGCCGTGGCGGCCTTGCCTTGTTGGGCCATCGGGTAGCCATCGAAGGTGGTGGCCACCGACCAGGGCTCGCCTGGGATGTTGAACAAAATGGAGGTGATGGCGCCACCAAACAGCGCACCCCAATAAATGCAGCTCAGCATGATGATGGCCGAGACCGTGCCGCCCGGTTGCTGGGCCATGACGAAGGTCAAGGGCAACAAAATCGCCACGCCATTGGCGCCGCCCAGCCCCGGCAGCACCCCGATCAAAATCCCCAGCGTGATGCCGATCAGCATGTAGGCCAGGTTGGGCAGCGTCAGCGCAATGCTGAAGCCATGCATGAGGTCGTTGAAGTTGTCCATGACGCTAGGCCCCCAACCGAGCGCGAACCGCGCCCAGCGCCGCAGCCCAATTGACCTCACTCAACCAAAGCTCCACGGGGCCTTTGATGAGTGGCTTTTGGAACCAAATTTCAAACACGCAATAGCAGATGATGGGGATCGCCAACGAGGCGAGCAGGGTGGCCAGCGCGCCGTATCGCCCGTGGCGCAACATGAAGTAGGCAATCAAAATGCCCGAGGCGAAGTAGATGCCAACGACGGCGATCAGGCCCACATAGACCACCATGGGCCAAAACACGGCCCACACCATGGCCAGCTGAGGGCGCTCGGCAAACACGGGGTGCGCATGCCGCATGCGCCACAACTGCTTGACAAACACCACCGTGCTCGCACCCAGCAAAAACAAGCCGACGTGGAAAGGGAAGTAGCCCGGCTGCGGGGTGTCATCCTCCCAGCCAACGCCAATGCGCAGGCTGTCCGCAAGCACCAAAATGCCGATGACCATCAAAAAAAGGGCAACCCCCAACTCGGGCCATCGGGTGTCGATGACCTGCGGCTTTTCGTCACGCATCAAAAACTGCCTCCGGTTTGAAACCCCGCCCAGCTGGGCGGGACGCAGGCCGACTTAGCGGCCGTCGCGATGGGGTCGGGGACGCGAGAACCCCTTCCCAAATGATTGAGATTGACAAGCCTTAAGGCCTGTCGCGTAGTCCCCCGTCTCAGTGAACTTGAACCTAGAAACGGCAGTTGACCGCTCTCATCCGCTGGCAAGCCCGCATGAATGCTGACAATGTGGCGCACGACGACCTTCACCTTGTGGGTGATAGCGCTACACACCCGATGGCGCCGCGTTGGGGGCGGCTGGCGG
>JANMGB010000257.1:0-40818 GCA_031374415.1 Burkholderiales bacterium | reverse complement strand
CCGCCAGCCGCCCCCAACGCGGCGCCATCGGGTGTGTAGCGCTATCACCCACAAGGTGAAGGTCGTCGTGCGCCACATTGTCAGCATTCATGCGGGCTTGCCAGCGGATGAGAGCGGTCAACTGCCGTTTCTAGGTTCAATTCATCCTCACCACCTCGCGCTTCCTCAGGCGGGGGGTGAATACGTACCATTTGACCTGCGCAACCCCGCTGCGGCGTCAGCTCTCAAACGCAGCATAGAGATCGTCACCCCAGTGGTGGTTCGGCAGGTTCAGCGTCAGGCGCACAAAGTCTTTGAACATGGCCAGTTTTTGGTGCTTTCCCGGAAAGCAGTTGATGAATTGGATGTCGCCTTTGCTGCCGCTGCGCCAGGGCGTGGAGACGAGGGTGGGGTGTCCCGTGAGACTGGCTTCTTTGAGCGCAGCACGGTAGCCCGGGGTGTAGACCGGATCGAAGAATTCATCGGTGCCGTCGGCGCGGCCGTAGACCCAGGGTACTGTGACCGCCGCCGTCACCACGTCGCTCAGGCTGCGCTGGCGCCAGGGTAGGCACGCTGGATGACATGGGAGGCCGTTGGTCAGACTCACGACAGGCTGTGCACCGGACTGCCCCAGGTGGATCACCACTTGCGCTGGAAAGTGCGCGAAGGGTTGCGCCAAGTAGGCGGGACTGAAAATGTGCGCCAGCATCGACGAGACGGCTTGGTTGGAGCCAAACGCGGACCGTCGTCGCGCCAGGTTCAAGTAGGTGCGCAAGATGGAAAAGCGCCGTTGATGGTGGAACTGACGCAGCAAGCGCTCGGTGTCAGGCGAGCGGAGTTGGGGCAGCGCAAAGCGCGCCTGGTGGGAGGTGATACCTAAGAATCCGAAAATGGCAAAGGCTCCGCCTGAGAAGGCGTGGATGGCCTTGAAGCGCAGCAACCGCTCGCGGCCAATGGCGCTGAGCACGAGGTAGTGTCGCGTGACAGAGGGCCCGGTGCTGTCGAGTACGAGCACGGAGTCTTGCGGCTCATACCGCGCCAGGAACTCGGACACCTCTTGGCGAACACGGCGTTGGAGTTGCAGCATCGGGGGCGGCAGGGAACGTGTGTTCATGAGGCGTCTGGCCCAAAGGGACCATCAAGCATGTGGGGCAGGCGCCGGCAAAATTTGACGCAAGCGCGCTAGGGATTGTGACGTGGTGCGCCATTGACGGGGGTAGCCAAGGGAGACCTCTTCATATCGAACCCCCTCCAGCCATTGGGTGCGCCGGATGTGCAGGTGCCCGGAGACCACCACGCTGGCCCGAAAGCGCTTGGGCCAGTCTTGTGTGCGCCGCGTGCCGCACCACAGGCGCATGCGCGGTACCTTGGGCAGGCGTGCCAGTTCGGGGCGCAGGGGGTGGTGGTTGATCAGCACGGTGGGGCCGGGGTGGTGTTGCGTGGCTTGTTGCAAGCGCTGCTCGGTGAGGGCACAGCGCTGTGCGCACCAGTCGATCACCGAGGCATGGGGCTCGGCATGCAGCAGGTGTTCGTCGGCCGATTCGACACCGGCTTGGGCGGCCCAGGCCCGCGCTTGTGCGGGGCTCAGGTCGGGCGGGCCGAAGCTGTAGTCGTAGAGCGTGAACAGGGGAGCCACGCAATGCACGGTGTCGCCGTCGTCAAACAGGGCGTAGGGATCTTCGGGGGTCAGCACGCCTTGGGACTGGCACAGGGCCACGAGTGCGTCGTACTTGGCTTGGCCACGCAAGCCTGTGTCGCGCGGCACGGTCCATAGCTCGTGGTTGCCGGGCACCCACACCAGTTGCTTGAAACGCGGCCGCAACACGTCGAGCACGGATTGCAGGTGTGCGAGGGTCTCGCCCAGGTCGCCCGCCAGAATGAGCCAGTCGTGCGGATGGCTGGGCAAGGTGTCCAGCGCCGCGCGGTTTTCGGGGTAGGCGATGTGCAGGTCGCTGATGGCCCAGAGTTTCATGCCGGCACCGCGCTGGGCTGGGTGGGCCCTCGCAGCACACGGCGCAAAATTTTTCCGCTGGGGTTGCGGGGGATGGCGTCGATGATGTGGTAACGGGTGGGGATTTTGAAATCGGCGAGGTGTTGCTTCAAGAACAGCGTCAGCTGCCGCGGTGTGGGCGCAGGTTGGCCGAGCACGACGTAGGCATGAACGGCCTCACCCCAGCGTTCGTCGGGCTCGCCCACCACGGCGGCCTCGCGCACCGCAGGGTGCTGGCACAGCGCGTTTTCGACTTCGGCGGGGTAAATGTTTTCGCCGGCCACGATGATGAGGTCTTTCAGACGGTCGCTGACGAAGAGGTAGCCCTGCGCATCGAGATGGCCGGCGTCACCGGTACGCAACCAGCCTTCCCTGAGGGTGTCGCGCGTGGCCTCGGACAGGCCCCAGTAGCCGCACATCGCAGCCGGCGTGCGCAAGCATATTTCACCCACCTCGCCCACGGGCAAGGCGTGGCCCTGGGGGTCGCGCACCTCGATGCTGACACCCGGCAAGGCGCGACCCGCCGCGCGCAGCAGGGGGCTGCCTGGGCGATGATCCTTCGGCGGCAGGCACACGGCGGCATTGCCGGATTCGGTCAGTCCGTAGAGTTGCACAAAGTCGCAGTCGAACACGGCCATGCTTTGGCGCAGCAGGCTCTCAGAAATGGGCGAGCCGCCGTAGGCTAGCTTGCGCAAACTGGCGAAGGGTTGTTGTCCGGGGGCAGGCTCGGCCAGCATCATGTACATCATGGCGGGGACCACCAGGCTGGTGGTGACTCCCTCGGCGTGGATCAGGCTCACGGCCTCGTGGCTTTGAAAGCTGCGCATGGCGATGTTTTTGACGCCCGCACGAAAGCCTTGCACCGCCCACCAAATGCCGGCCACATGAAAGCCTGGGATGGCAATCAGGCTGACATCGTCCGCGCGCCAATCGAGCCAGTCTGAGCCCGCAGCCACCAGGTTGTCTTGGATGGCGAGGAAGCTGCGGTGGGCCAGCACGACGCCTTTGGGCAAGCCGGTGGTGCCGCTGGTGTAGAGCTGCACAAGGGGATCGTCGCGGGTGGCCGTGGAGCGCAGGGGCTGGGCGGCGTGCCCTTTAATCCATTCGAGCAAGCCGGCGCCACGGCCTTGCGGGCTGTCGAGTTGGAACAAACGCAAGGGTTGTTGCGTCGGGTTGGCCGACTGGGCCTGGCGCGCTATGTCGGCGAACTCACTCTCCACGAACAGCATCGCGGCACCCGCGTCACGCAGGATGTGCGCGACCTCGGGGGCGCTCAGTCGCCAGTTGACGGGCACCAGCACGGTGTCGCTTTTGGCGCAGGCAAACAGGAGCGTGTAGTAGTGCTCGGACTCTTTGCCCAGGTAGGCCACTCGGCTCGTTTTGCCCAAGCCGCTGGCCAGCAGGGCGCGGCCCAGGCGGTTGCTTTGCTCGTCGAGCTGGCGGTAGCTCAGCGTGCGGCCCTCGCACTGGATGGCGGGCGAGTCGGGCCGGTGCCGGGCATGGTGTTGCAGGATCTCGGCAACGGTGTGGGGCTGGAAGGCGCTTGTCATGAAATCTCCTGGCAGGGTGAATCGCAAGGCCTCACGCCTCTTCGCGCACGGCCACACCGAGGTTTTGCAGTTGCGGGGCGTTCTCGCAGGCGACGTAGAGCGCGCCTTCGGTGGTGCTGGTGTTGATGTGTTGGTGCCAGGCCCACACAGGGACGTAGAGGGCGTCGCCGGCGCGCCAAGGCACACGTTGTTCGCCAATCGCGGATTCGCCGCGCCCCGATAGGATGTAGATCAGGGTCTCGTAGGTGTGGCGATGCAGGCGCGTGGATTGACCCGGCTCCAAGCCGCCCAGGGTCATGCTGAGCGCGCGGCTGGGTAAGTCGACCGCGCGCACGAAGTGATGGCGCTGCTTGGAGAACTCGTCCACGGCGGCGTCTTGCGGTTGGCAGACTTGTCGATCAATCAAGACCGCGGGGTTGTCGGCACGCTGCACGCTGGGCACTTTGCCGAAGTCTTTGGAGGAGTACGGGGGCTGGCTCATCACTGCACCCTCGACAGGCCGTCCAGGAAGCGCAGTCGGGCGTGAATGGCCAGCTCGCCAGCGTGCAGTGCCACGCCTTCGTTGGACTGAGACTGCGCAATTTTGCGGGCAAGGATGGCGTACATGGTGGCCGCGTGCTCGTCGTCTTCTTCGATGTGCAGGGTGAAGAAGTGCAGTCGCTCGATGGACACGCCGTGTCCGACAAAGCCTTGCACGATGCGTGAGTACAAGCGGGGCACCACGGCCTCCGCGCCTAAGCACAGGGCACCCAAGCCGGCCACGGCGCCAGGTTGGCGGCAGAGCATGAACATGGTGTCGATGAGGTTTTGCGTCGGCAAGGCGACGTGCTCGCGCGACATGTCGATGTCGAAGTCTTCAAGCATTTGGGCGTACAGCCGTGCGTGCGGGATCTGCGCGGCCTCGCCCATGCCGAGTTCTTCGGACAGGTTTTCGGCCAGGGCGAGCACGTCTTCACCGTCGGGCAGACCGGCGATCAGCGCGCACAGGTAGCGTGTGAAGTAGGCAGCGTATTGCCCTTGTTGAACCATGAAGCGGCGCAGCTCTTTCATGGTGATGCTGCCGTCAGCACAGCGCCGCATGAAGGGGTGAGCATCGAGTTGGCTGGAAAAGGACAGCGCGTATTGGCGCAAGGTGTCTGGCACGGTCATGGCGTGGGCGCGTTCGGTACGAAGCAAGATCGGTGTCATAGGAGCTCCTGGGGTCGATGGGTTGGGATGAGGACGGGGGCGGGGGTATGGGCTCCCTCTCCCTCTGGGAGAGGGTCGGGGAGAGGGCAGCGACGGCACGACGCGCGACACATCACGTTGACTCGCACCCAGCTTGGCGTGCGGGCCATCGCGGGGTCGGCTCAGCGGCACGGTTTTTCGAGCGCGCCATGGACAAGGCATGCGCCACCATGTCGCGCTGGGCGGAGGGGTCGGCCCACTGTGCCGCCCGCTCAGGGGTCAGCGAGTGAACCGGGTCAAAGTAGAGGTAGTACGCCCCGGGCTTGACCGCCGGGGCGCTGTACACGCTGATGCCGGTGTCGCGGTCGTAGTGCTCGAAGGAGTGCACATCCCGCTTGCCGCCCCCGCCGGGCGCATCGACCACGAAGGTGGGGGTGTTGAACCCGGCCGTGAGCCCACGCACCTGCTTCTCAAGTTCAAGCGCGGTGTGCAGCGGGGTGCGCAGATCTTCAACGCCTTGAACCAGGTCGTGCATGTAGACGTAGTAGGGCTGCACATGGATGTGGCCCAAGCGCTTGATCAGCAGGCCCATGGTCTGGGCGGTATCGTTCACGCCGCGCTGCAGCACGCATTGGTTGCGCACCGTCACGCCTTGCGCCATCAGCAGGTTCATGGCGCGCTCGGTGATGGCGGTGATCTCATTGGGGTGGTTGAAGTGGGTGTGCAGGACGACCTCTTTGTGTAGGCGCCGGCCTTGGTGCACGACATCCACCAGGGCCTCGCGCCAAGGGGTGTCGGTGATGATTTTTTGCGGCATCACCACGGGCCCCTTGGTGGCAAAGCGGATGCGGCGCACGTGGGGAATGGCCAACAAGCGCTCGCCGATCTCGGTGATTTGCGCGGCGCGAAGTTGGTACACGTCGCCCCCAGAGACGACCACGTCTTCGACCTCGGCACGCGAGGCGATGTAGTCAAAGGCCTGCTCCCAGCGGTCGGCGTTCACGCGTAAACCGACTTTCTCGACGGTCTCGGTGGCACTGCCCACGGCGTAGCTGCGGGTGCAAAATCGGCAGTACACGGGGCAGGAATCCAAGGCCAGAAACAAGACCTTGTCGGCATAGCGGTGGGTCAAACCGGGCACCGGCGAGTCGGCCTGCTCGTGCAATGAATCGAGCCCGAGTTTGGGGTGGTCAGGCAGGCGCTCGCTGCCCAGCGGAATGAACTGCTTGCGCAAGGGATCATCCACGGGATGTCGCCAGTCGATCAGGCTGAGCAGGTAGGGTGAGATCCGCACGCTCATCGGCGCTTGACGGAAACCCACCGCAGCGTCCTCCATGAATGCCTCGCTTGCCAGGCCGCTCAAGGCGCTGAGCAGCTTTTCAATGCGCGTGACCGAGTGCTTGGCTTGCCACTGGTGGTCCAGGAAGGTGGCCTCGTCGATGTCGGCATAGGCCGGAATGGCTTGCCAGAACGCACCCCCTTGAAGTTGGCGATGGCGCAGGGCCTCGGGCTGCACCAGTGGCTTGGCGACGCGCACCGTGGACAGCATGTGCACGGGCGCCGCACGCTGCAGGCTCGCCACTGCGGACAGTGCAGGCATTGCGGGCAGTGGCAAGGACGTGGAGATCGGCAGTTTGTCGACAGAGCGCATCAGCATCACCTCAGAGATGGACCGTTGGCGCACGGTGCGCCTTCAACGTGGACCCAAGCTTCGCGGCTCCAACGCCGCGTGGCAATCGGCCAAACGGCCCGGTCTGTCCACCCAATGGGCTAGTCCGTAGGGGGCCGCAAGCACGTCGCGCTCGACCTGGGACTAGTTCCCCCTCCCCCCGCGTTGGTCCCTTGGACGGATTGCCCCCGAGGGTCATCGTTTGGAAGATGGCGGCTTGCAGTCCCTGCTTGTCGTGTTGCTCCCTTCTTTCTCCATTTGGGGTCTGACCATGCCTTCTGATCTTCCGTTGAGCGCTCTGCCTGATCCCGGCTCGGGTGTGTTGGCCGCGATCTCGCGCGCCGCAGCCCACGCCCCGAATCACCCCGCATTGATCGACCAGGGACGCGCCATGAGCTACGCCGAACTGATGGCCCGAGTGCGCGTGACAGCCCAACATGCCGGCGCCACGGACGAGCGGGTGGCCGTGCTGGCCCACCGGTGTGCCGACACGGTGATTGCCATGTTGGGTGTGTGGGCCGCAGGGGGCGTGTACTGTCCCATCGACCCCCACCATCCCATCGCACGGCAACAGCAGTTGTTGCGACTCAGTGGCTGCCTGCGTTTGCTGCACAGCCGGGCCTGTGGCGCCACCCCGCAGTTGATGCCCGGTCTGCGGGTGGTGACAGTACCGCCGGAGGGATTGATCACGCGTCGAACATCCCCCGCCGCCGCGCCACCCAGCACAGTGGAAGCGGTCGAGACGCCGGCCTATCTGCTGTTCACCTCAGGCTCCAGTGGCGAGCCCAAGGGGGTTTTGAATTCGCACGGGGCCTTGTCTAGCGCGGTGGGCTCCTTGCAGCAACTGCTGCGTCTGCAAGCCAGCGACAGGGTGCTGCAGTTCGCGTCCCTCAACTGGGACACCTGCCTGGAAGAGATCCTGCCCACGCTGGCCACGGGTGCCACGTTGGTGCTGGACACAGAAGCGCATACGGGATCGCATGCGCGGCTGTTGGAGTTGCTGGAAAAGCGCAGCGTGACGGTGCTCAATCTGCCCACCGCTTATTGGCATGAGTTGGTTCTTCATCTGCGCGACAGCGGCGCAGCACTGCCCCCGCATTTGCACACCGTGGTGATCGGTGGCGAGGCGGCGAGTGCAGCCCGTCTGGCGGAATGGTGTGCGCTGAACACGGCACACGTGCGGCTGATCAACACCTATGGCAGCACGGAGACCTCGCTCGTGACACACAGCGCCGAGCTGCATGGGCCGGACGCGCCAGCATCTCGCGGGACCACGGCCGGTGTGCCCATCGGCCGTGCGCTGCCGCACGTGACGCAGCACATCACCGAGGACGGGGAGTTGTGGATCGGCGGGCCGTCGCTGGCGATGGGCTATCTCCAGCAGCCCGAGCTCACGGCCGAGCGCTTTGTGATGCGCGATGTGGGCTTCGGTCTGCAGCGCTGGTACCGCACCGGAGACCGGGTGCGGCTGCTGCCCGACCAGAGCCTGGTGCACGCAGGCCGCCTGGATCGCCAAATCAAAGTGCGGGGCATTTTGGTCGATCCGGCCGAGATCGAGGCCGAGATCCTGAAGCACAGCGACGTTGCGAAGGTGGCCGTGGTGGGGGTCATGAAATCTGAGCACATGGTGGCGGTGGCCTATGTCGTTGCACGCCACCCCTCGCGCCACCCATCGTGCATCACCACGCTGGGTCAGACCCTGGCCCAGGAACTCAAGCAACGGCTGCCCGCGCACCTGGTGCCCGCTCGGCTGCAAGTCGTCGAGCACTTGGCGTACACCGCCAGCGGCAAGCTGGACCGCATGGCATCTCACCAGCTGTACAGCCCCAAACCGTCCGCCGCATCCAAGGTGCGACGGACTTCCCTTCCCGAACTTTCTCAGGTGACTCTATGAACGCACACGACATCGCGTCGATTTTTCAACGCATCCTGGAGGTGCCGCAAGTGGCCTTGGATGATGACTTCTTCGTGCTGGGCGGTGACTCACTGCTCGTCACGCGGGTCATCAGCGCCATCGCCCGGTCTTGCGGCGTGGAGCTCAGCATGACCGATGTGCTGGGCGCACCCACGCCTGAGGCGCTTGCCCAGCACGTGCAACAACAGGTGTCGGCATGAGCGTGATCGTCGTGGGCGCTGGCCTGGCGGGATTGACTGCCGCGCATACCTTGATGAGCCAAGGCGTTGACGTGCTGCTGCTGGAGGCGCGTGATCGGGTGGGCGGACGCACGCATGGCATCCAGGTGGGGCCTGACGCCTGGGTCGACGCGGGAGCCGCTTACCTCGGTGATCGGCACACCAGGCTGCTCGACTGGATGCAGCGCATGGGCCTGTCCACCACCCCGACCGACATGCAGGGCGACAGCCGCTTCCAGCTGGGCGGCGACGTGGTGTCAAGCGCCGGCCGCTTCCCGCCCTTGAGCCCCGTGGCCTTGGGTGAGTTGTTTGAGGCGCTGGAGGCCTTGGTTCAACAAGTGGCCGTGGATGCCCCCTGGCGCAGTCCCGATGCGCAAACGCTCGATCACATGACAGCGGCGCAGTGGGCCAATGAGCACTTGCATCATCCCGATGCGCGCCTGTTTTTCCCCTTGTTCATTGGCGAGATGATGGCCGCCGACCCGAAGGACATCTCGGTGTTGCACATGGCGTTTTACTTGTGCTCGGGCGGTGGCCTGCGTTTTTTGAACGCCTTTGAAGGCGGCGCGCAGGCCTACCGCATCGGTGACGGTGCGCACCAATTGAGCGGGCGCATGGCGCAGCAACTGGGCGACCGGGTGCTCTTGCAACACCCGGTTCTGACCATTGAGCAAACCAAAAAGCGAGTGCGCGTGCGCACCGCTCGCGGTGATTTTGACGGGGCGGCGGTGGTGGTCGCCGTGCCGCCGCTGCTGGCGCAGTCCATGCGTTTTTCACCGCCGCTTGACGCGCCGCGCGCAGGGCCCCGCACGGCCGCAGGCTGTGTCGTCAAGGTGCACTTGATTTACCCGCGCCCGCTGTGGCGCGAGTTCGGTTGCTCGGGGTGGTCGGTCAGCGCGCAAGGCCCGCTGCTGTCCACGGTGGATGACTCTCCCGCGGATGGCCGGGTGGGTGTGTTGACGGGTTTCATCACCGGCCAGCATGCTCATGCGTTCTCGGCCCTGCCGGACGCAGCGCAACGTGAGGCCGTGCTGGCGCAAGTCGCGACCTTGTTCCCCGGCCTGCCAGCCCCAACGAGTTACCACGCCACCGACTGGCTGCACGCCGACTACAGCCGGGGCTGCTACGCCGCACTCCTGGGCCCAGGCGATTGGCTGGAACACGGGCCACACCTGACACAACCCCAAGGCCGCATCCACTGGGCCGGCACCGAAACCAGCACCGCCTTCTTTGGCTTGATGGAAGGCGCCATCCGCTCCGGCGAGCGTGCCGCCAGCGAAATTTTGTCCCGCCACGATCTGACCACCCCACCACGTTCTCAAGGAGATTGAACATGCCTTACCCCAGCCCCATCGCCCCCCTGGAAGTTCGCCAGCAATTCATGAGTGACCCGAGCCTGGGTGCAGGCTCATTCCTGGACCACGCCTTGCGCGCCAACCCCTACCGGGATCAGCCGTTTCTGTACGAACATCGCTTCAACGCCGAGCAGCAGGTCGTGCTGCTCGGTCACAGCCTGGTGGACTTGGCCGCACGTCGCGATCACTACGCCAAGTGGTACCACGCCAATGGCGTGGCGGCTCGCGACGTGATCGGCATCTATGTCGGGGACGGGGTTGAGCCCTTGTTTCAGTACCTGGCACTGACGGCGCTGGGGGCCATTCCGGCGATGATCAACGACGCGATGGCCGCCGCCTCGGCCAAGCGCTACCTGATCCACATCGGGGCCGTCGGCCTGGTGTGCGACGACCCCACCGCCTTGGCCGCGGCGTTTCGCACCGAGCCCTCGCACCGCCCCCGCTTCATCGCCTCGGTGTCCGAGCTCAAGGCCTTCGATGCCAGCGACGCGGCGCTGCCCGCAGCCTACCCGTTCCAACATCAGGCCGACGACGTGGTGGCGCTGATCCACTCCTCCGGCACGACCGGCGTGCCCAAATCGACCATGGTCGGCCACCGCCAGTTCTGGGTCGGCAAAGAGCCTCGCATGCTGCGCTTTCCTGCCGAGCCGGGGGACCGCCTGATGTGCCTGATGCCGCACACGCATGCCGGCGGGCTGAGCTACTTCATGACCGCGACGCTGCTCGGCCTGCCCATGGTGGCGATGTCGGACTGGCGCCGAGCCACCGTCGAGCCCGTGATGTGTGCCTTTGAGCCCACCATGGTGGCCTCGTTTCCACGCACCTTCGTCGAGCTGGCCACCGGGCCCTTGCCCACGCAAGCCGCCGCCCGAGTGCACAGCTGGTTCAACACCGGCGACGGCGCCCACCACGGTCATGTGCGGCGCCTGGTGCAACTGGGCCACCGCCCCGCGGGCCTGACGGCACCCTGGCTGTTGCCCCCCGGATCGGCCCCTGCGCGTGCCCAAGCGGGCTCGCAGTTCATCGACGGCCTGGGCTCGTCTGAGATGGGCATGGCCTTGTTTGGACAAGCCACCACGCCCCAAACCGCGCGCGACGACCGCTGCATCGGTCGGCCCATTGCGATAGTCGAAAAAGCCGCCGTGCTCAACGAGGAAGGCGAGGAGCTGCCCGATGGACAGGCGGGCATGCTCGGCGTGAAAACGCCCACCCGCACGCCGGGCTACTGGAACGACCCGTTGATGACAAAGCGCTTCGAGCTCAAGGGCTATTGGCTGACCGGCGACGTGGTTCGCAAGGACGCGCAAGGACGCTTCTACCACCTGGATCGCACCGTCGACGTCATCGACACCCTGGACGGGCCGGTCCACAGCCTGCCGCTCGAAGAGGTGCTGCTGGCCGACTGCGCAGACCTGGTGATCGACTGTGCCGTGGTCGGCGTGCCGGCAGCCAACGGACGCGGACAAGCCCCCGTGGCGGTGCTGCGGCTGCAGCCAGGCGTGAGTGCCCCCCCGGCCCCGCAGTTGTTGGCCCGGCTCAACGCCGAGCTCAAAGCCGCGGCACTGACGCCGTTGGCCGCCGTGATCATCGCCCACACCGCGCAGGAGCTCCCCACCGGCGTGACCGGCAAGGTGCTCAAGCGCGAGCTGCGCACTCGCCTGAGCCGGCTGCTGCAAGCCACGGCCCCCAGCGCCATCGCGGAGCCCGCGACATGAGCTCCTGCGCACCCTGGATTGATCTGCTGCAACAGGCACCCCGGTCCGAGCGCCGGCGTGTTCTGACGCAGCAGGTGACACAGACCTTCAGACAGTGGCTGCACATGAGCGAGGCCGATCCCCTGGCGCTCGACGAGAGCTACTTTGCACAAGGCTTGACCTCACTGGGGGCGGTGGAAGTCCAACAGCACCTGGAAGCCCAGCTGGGCTGCCGCATCGACTCGGCCAATTTGTACAACCACCCCACCATCGCCCACCTGCTAGACCACGTGTGCCAGGACTTGTTGACCGAGCTGTTCTCGGGCAGTCCCCACACACCGCCACCACCGCCTTCCACGCCAGCCGACCCAGCCAGCGACAGCGATACGTCGCGGCAACTGCTCAACGCCTTGCTCGACGACCTCTACGAGGCCTGACGCCGTCGGCCCCACCCACTTGCTCTGCACCCCTTTGAAGGATCTACCGTGAAAAACGCCAGCCCAGACACCCGCCTGCAAAACGCCCTTTTGTTGGAAAAGTACGAACCCATCGCCATCGTGGGCATTGGCCTGCGCCTGCCGGGCAACGCCCGCACGCCGGCCGAATTTGCCACCCTCCTGCGCGAGGGCCGTTCAGCCACCGAGCCCATTCCGCGTGATCGCTGGGACATCGATGCTTTTCACTCCGACCAGCCTGGCGCGCGCGGCAAGACACTGCAATCGGCGGGCGGCTTCCTGAACCACATCGACCAATTCGACCCCAAGTTCTTCAACATCTCGCCCAAGGAAGCAGACTACGTCGATCCTCAACATCGGCTGCTGCTGGAGTGTGGTTGGGAAGCGCTGGCGTCAGCCAATATCGACCCAGCAAGCTTGCGCGACAGCGATGGCGGGGTCTACATCGGCATCGGTCAAAACGACTGGGCCGTGAGCATCGAAGAGCTTCCGGCCGAGTCGCTGGAAGGTCTGATGGGTGCGGGCAGCGCCCACAGCGCGGCGTGTGGACGCTTGTCCTACTTTCTGGGTTGGCGCGGTCCGTGTTTGAGTGTGGACACGGCCTGCTCGGCGTCGCTGGCGGCCTTGCATCTGGCCGTGCAAGGCCTGCGTCGGCGCGAATGCAGCATCGCCTTGTGCGGTGGCGTCAACATCATCCATCACCCCCGCAACCACATCATGTTCTCGCTGTCGAACATGCTGTCGGCCGACGGCAAATGCAAGACCTTCGACGACTCAGCCGACGGCTATGCGCGCAGCGAAGGCTGCGCCATGTTTGCACTCAAACGCCTGTCCGATGCCAAGCGTGACGGCGACCCGGTCCTGGCGCTGATCCGCGGCTCATCGGTGCGCCAAGACGGCGAGAGCGGTGGCCTGACGGTGCCCAATGGCACGGCGCAAGCCGCACTGATGCGCGAAGCGCTGAGCAGCGGCATGCTGGCACCGGGCGACATCCAGTACGTTGAAGCCCACGGCACCGGCACCCCGCTGGGCGACCCGATTGAGATCGGCGCCATCGACAAAGTGTTCGGCGACTCTCATCGCGAGCAAGCCCTGCTGGTCGGGTCTGTCAAAACCAACATCGGCCACATGGAGGCCGCGGCCGGCGTGGGCGGCTTGTTGAAAGTCGTGCTGCAGCTGCAAGAAGGTGTGATCTACCCCCACATTCACCTCCAGCAACCCTCCAGGCACATCCCCTGGGAGCGCTACCACGTGACGATCCCCACCGAAGTGCAGCCCTGGCAGGGCGCACCCCGGCGCGCCATGGTCAACTCATTCGGCTTTGCCGGCACCATTGCCAGCGTGGTTCTGGAGCAAGCACCCCCGCTGGCCAGCGCCCCAGCAGCCCCCATCGACAAGGCCATCCTCACCATCTCAGCCAAGCATGCCAGCAACCTGCGGCCCCAACTGACCCAGTGGCGCAAGTTTGCGGCCGAGCGCCCGGAGCTGTCGGTCGCCGAGCTGTGCTACGCCAGCAATGTGGGGCGCACCCACCTCAACGCCCGATTTGCAGCGCCCGTGGCCACGCACGAAGACCTGCTGGCCCGCCTGGACAAAGAGCTGGCGCGCGCACCGTCCGAATCCGCGGGCGAGTTCCGCGCCTCGCCGGTGGTATTTTTGTTCACCGGCCAGGGCTCGCAATACCTGGGCATGGGCCGCGCGCTGGCCGCGCAGCACCCCGTTTTCAAGCAGCATCTGGAGCGCTGTGATGCGCTGTTCGCCCAACCCTTGGGATGCTCAATTTTGGCCTTGATGTGGGACGAGCTGCCCGACAGCGCCAAGCAACTCCAGCAAACCCTCTACACCCAGCCTGCCCTGTTTGCTATTGAATACGCCATGGCCCAACTGTGGCTGTCCTGGGGTGTGGCGCCCAGCATTTTGCTGGGGCACAGCATTGGCGAGATCGTGGCCGCCACCCTCGCCGGCCTGTTCACTCTGGAAGACGCCACCCGGCTGGTGGCCGCCCGCGCACGGCTGATGCAATCGGTGTCCACGCCAGGCGGGATGGTCGCGGTACGGGCCTCGCATACCCGTGTGGCGCCCGCGCTCAAAGGCCATGCGGATGTCAGCTTTGGCGCCATCAACGCGCCGCAGCAATGTGTGATCTCTGGCGGCCTGAAAAGCCTGGCCCTCATCAGCGACACCCTCAAAGCCCAAGGCATCGACACCAAGGCGCTGCCGGTCTCGCACGCCTTTCACTCCCCCCTGATGACCGAGGTGTTCGACGCCTTCCGCAAAGAGCTGGCCACCATCCAATTCCACGAGCCCAGCTTGAGCTTCATCTCCAACCTCACGGGGGAGGTGGCCCGCTTTGCCGACGTCAGCACCGCCGAATACTGGGTGCGGCACATTGGCGAGCCGGTCAACTTTGCCGCGGGCATGGGCGGCGTGCTGCAACAGGGCAAACACGTGTTCATCGAAGTCGGCCCCTCGGGCGCCCTGTGCAGCCTGGGCAAGCAATTTGACGGCGCCAACCAACACCTGTGGCTGGCCAGCATGAACCCTGCCGAAGAAGACGCCGGACTCTCCCTGCGCAAATCCGTGGCCCAAGCCTACGTGGCGGGCCTGAGCGTGCAATGGAGCGCCTATCACAACAGCCCCGCCAGCCGCCGCATGGATCTGCCGGCCTACGTGTTTGACCGCAAACGCCACTGGCTCCCAAGCCCCCCTGCCAACCCCAAACGGGATGGGCAGAGTGCCTCACATCATCCCCTGCTCGGCAAAGAACAAACTCCGGCCGCACAACGCGAAGCCGGTGTGCGCGAATTCAGGACGGCGCTCAGCGCACGCGAGCCGGCCTACCTGAGCGACCACCAGGTGATGGCGCAAGTCGTCTTTCCAGGGGCTGGCTTCGTCGAAGTCCTGCTCGCCGCACAAGAAGCCGTGCTCGGCGAAACCACCCGCGCCATCCAAAACCTGCGCATTCACGAGCCGCTGTTCCTGAGCGACGAGCCCACCGACGTGCGCACCCGCTGGCAACCCCAAGCCGACGGCAGCGTGACCCTGCAAGTTCACAGCCTGCTGGGCGGCGGTGCGCAGCTCATTGAGCGACTGCATGTGCAAGCCACCCTCAGCAGCCCGCGCGAAGGCGCGGCACTCACCAGCGCTGTGCAACAGCAACTGCTGGCGCACGCAGCGCAAGTGGGCCTGCCCGAATTCGAGCATCAAGCTGAAGAAATCTATGCCCGCTATGCGAACCTGGGACTGCCCTATGGCCCAGAATTCCAACGCCTGCTCAGCGTGCGCCAATACACCGACGGCTTCGCCATCGGCGAGCTGCGCGGCCTGGACACGCCCGCCAACGAGCAACTGCGCGCCTCCGTGCTGGACTGCGCCATGCAGACCCTGGCCGGCGTGGTCGATCTGAGCGACGCCTACCTGCCGGTCGGCTTCGAATGCATCGAACTGCTCAAAAAGCCCAAGGGCGATCTGCGCTGTCTGATCCAACGACGCCCCGACCCACAAGCCAGCAACCCACCCGCCGAACTGCTGGCCGACCTGCTGATCACCGATGCGCAGCGGCCCGTGGCCATGGTACAGGGACTCAAGCTCAAGCGGGTCGCCAACCAAGCCACCGCCACCCGCCGCTGGCTGCACGAGCCACGCTGGCTCAAACGCTCGCTGAACCTGGCCAAAGCCAGCGGCGAGCCCCGCCATCTGCTGCTGCTCAATCGCAGCGAAGCCGACTTCAAGACCGTGCGCGCCGAGCTGAGCGAGGCTGGCGTGACCCTCAGCTTTGCCCAGTCGGTCGGGGACGTCGGCTGGCTGCTCACCGAGAAGCCCGACATCACCGATGTGTGCTGGTTCTGGCACGCCCAGCCCGCACTGCGCGGCGAAGCGCGACTGCGGGCCGAGTGCTTCCAGAACTACAACGACCTGCTGCAACTGGCCGCCACGCTGGAGAAAATCGACTACAACCGCCCCCTGCGCCTGAGCCTGGTCACCGAGGGCGGCCAATGCTTGCCGGCTGACGGCGCGCCAGCACCCTCAGCCGACGCCTTGGCGGCCAGCTCCGTGTGGGGCTTCGGGCATGTGCTGCTCAACGAGCAACCCAAGCTCGGGGTCACGCTGATCGACCTGCCCACCCGCCACACCGAAGCCTTCGATCCCCGCCCCCTGGCCGACGAATGGCGCGCGGGCGATGCCAGCGGCAGCGAGTTCCAAATCGCCTACCGAGGCGGCCTGCGCCACGTCAAACGGGTCATGCCGCTGCACACCCGCAACGACGACAACTTTGAACTCAAAATCACCGAGTACGGCCAATTTGCCCACATCAAGCCTGTGCCTGCGCCCGACCTCGCGCCCCAGGGTCGGGAAGTCACGGTGGAAGTGCATGCCGCGGGCCTGAACTTCAAAGACGTTCTGAACGCGCTGGGCATGCTCAAGCAATACGCGGTCGACAACGGACTCGCGGACACCGAGCTGCCGCTGGGCTTTGAGGCCAGCGGCAAGGTCGTGGCCGCTGGTCCGCAGGCCAGCTTCAAGCTGGGCGATGAAGTCATCCTGAGCCAACTGGGATGCATGAAACGCCGCGTGACGCTGTCATCCGACATGGTGGTGCTCAAGCCCGACAACCTCAGCCTCATTGAAGCCGCCGCCCTGCCTGCGGCCTACGTGACCGCCTACCACGCGCTGCATCACCTGGCCCGGATTCAACCCGGCGACCGGGTGCTGATCCACGCCGCAGCGGGCGGTGTAGGCCAAGCCGCGGTCCAGCTGGCACAGCTTGCAGGGGCCGAGGTCTATGCCACGGCCAGCCCCTCCAAATGGCCGCTGCTGCGCGCCCAGGGGGTGCGCCACATCATGAACTCACGCACCCTGGAATTCCCCGAGCAAATCCACTGGGCCACCGAGGGACGCGGCGTCACCATCGTTCTCAACAGCCTGAACAAAGAGTATGTCCCCGCCAGCGTGAAGTGCCTGAGCCCAGGCGGACGCTTTGTCGAGCTGGGCAAAATCGGCATCTGGTCACCGCAGCAAATGAAGTCCGAGCGCCCCGATGTCGACTATCACAACTTCGACCTGAGCGAGTACCCCGTAGCCGAGTTCAACCGCATCAACCAAAGCATTTTGCAGACCGTCACCCGGCACATCGCCCAAGGCGAGCTGCGCCCCCTGCCCTGCGCCACCTACAGCCTGGACGAAGTCGAAGAAGCCTTCAGCGTGCTCAGCCAAGGCCGCAACCAGGGCAAGCTCGTCCTCACCTTCCCCGCCGCCACCGAAGCAGCCAAGGCGCCCGTCCCAGTGCGCCCCGACCGCACCTACCTGGTCACGGGCGGATGGGGCGCATTGGGTCTGGAAGCCCTGCGCAAACTGGTGCAAGAAGGCGCACGCCACCTCGCCGTCATCAGCCGCACCCCCCCCAGCGCCGAGGCCATCCAGCAACAGGCCCGCGCCCTGGGCGCCGAGGTGACGCTCACCGTGCACCAAGGCGATGTCTCGCAAAGCGAAGACGTGGCACGCATCCTCGCCAAGATACCTGCCAAGACCCCCCTGGCGGGCGTCATCCACACCGCCGGCGTGTTGGCCGACGGGCCGGTGTCCAAGCAAACCTGGGACAGCTTCGAGCGCGTGCTGCAGCCCAAGGTCTACGGTACCTGGAACCTGCACCACGCCATTGCCCAACAGCAACAACAGCGCAAGAAGCAGCCCCCGCTGGACTTCTTCATCACCTACTCATCGATCTCATCCGTGCTGGGTGCGGCGGGCCAATCCAACTACGCCTCGGGCAATGCCTTCATGGACACGCTGATGCAATGGCGCGCCGCCCAGGGCCAAGTCGGCCACAGCATCAACTGGGGCCCGTGGGCCGAGGTCGGCATGGCAGCCAGCCTGAGCAAAACCCAAATCCAAGGCATCGAAGAACGCGGCATCAAGTTCGTCAAACCTGCACAAGGCATGCGCGCGCTGTTCGACGTGCTGGGCCAAGGGCGCGCCCAAACCATGATCGGCGAGTTCGACTGGGCGGCCTACGTCGGCAACCAAGCCCTCAGCGAAGCGCTGTTCAAAGTCGTCCTCCCCCAAGGCCTGGCCCCCAGCGTGAGCCTGGACATTGAAGCCCTCAAGCTTCAACCCAAGGCCGAGCGCGACCAACTCATCCGCCAGTTGCTGCGCGACAAAGTCGCCTCCGTGCTGCGCTTTGATTCAGCGCAAGACATCGAAGCCGACGCCAAGTTCATCGAACTCGGCCTGGACTCGCTGGCCGCCGTGGAGTTGAAAAACGCCCTCGAGTCCGCCTTGCGCATGCCCCTGCCCACCTCGGCGCTGTTTGACTACCCGGCCATTGCCTCGCTGACCGAGTTCATCAGCCAACAGCTGGTGCCCACCCAGGCTCAAGAGGCGCCCGTCTCCGAGGCCGACACCGCGGTGCACAGCCTGACTGACGATGAAGCCGATGCCGAGCTGGCGGCCCTGCGGGAGGGCACATGAGCGACGCACGCTTAAGCTATGTGGACTACCTCGAGTCCCTGAGCAAAAAGCAACTCATGGTGATGCTGGCGCGCGCGCGCCAAGAAGAGACCCAGGGCATCGGCGTGATTGGCATGGGATGTCGCTTGCCCGGCGACATCGACACGCCCGCCGCGCTGTGGGAGTTGGTGCGCGAGGGGCGCCAGGTTCCCACCGCCGGGATGCAAGCCACCGACAGCCTGGGCCAGCCCCGCTGGAACCTGCGCGCCCCCGACCTCGCACCCCTGGCAGAGCTGCTGTCCTCAGGGGCCTACCTGAAAAACATCGACCTCTTCGACGCCGACTACTTCGGTCTCAGCGACGACGAAGCCCGCCACATGGACCCGCAACAGCGCCTGCTGCTGGAGGTCACCCTCCAAGCGCTGGCCGACGCCAACCTCAGCCGCGCGTCACTGCGCCACCAGCGGGTCGGCATCTACATCGGCACCGGGTTCATGGAATACGGCTCGGCACCGCTGCGCAACCGGATGCCTGCGCAACAAGCGTCGGCGCACATGCTCCAGGGCAACACCTTGAGTGCCGCCTCAGGCCGCCTGGGACTGATCCTCGGCGTCAACGGGCCGGCCATGACCTTGGACACCGCCTCCTCCTCGGCGCTCAGTGCCGTGCACCTGGCCATGCAAGCGCTGCGCCGAGGCGACTGCGACATCGCCCTGGTCGGCAGCTGCCACCTCCTGCTGGCCCCCTTCACCACCCACCTGCTGGAACGGGGTGGTGCACTGTCACCCACAGGCGAGAGTCGCCCCTTCAGCGCCCGCGCCGACGGGCACGTCCGCGGCGAAGGCTGCGGCGTCTTTGTCCTCAAACGCCACAAAGACTGCCTGCGCCACCACGACGCGGTCTACGGCCTGCTGCGCGGCAGCGCCGTCCACCAACACGGCGACCGACTGGCCCTCTCCGTGGCCTCTGCGGCAGGCCAAAAAGAAGTCATCCAACTGGCCCTGCGCAACGCCGACATCGACCCGCTGGACGTGCAATACGTCGAGGCGCAGGCCAACGGCTCCCAACTCGGCGGGGCGGTGGAAGCCGAGGCCATGGCCCAAGCCTACGGTCGCGCCCAAGACACGCAAGCGCCGCCGCTGTACACAGGATCCTGCAAAGCCAACCTCGGCTACCTGGAGGTCGCCTCCGGTGCCCCAGCCCTGATGAAAACCTTGCTGGCCCTGTCCCACGGCGAGATCCCGCCCCATCGCGGCGCCCAGGATCCCGACCCCCGCATCCCCTGGCACGACCTCCGTCTGCGCCTGCCCACCCAAGCCCTGCCCTGGCCAACGCCCCGACGCCTGGCGGGAGTCAGCGGCTTCGGCATGAACGGCATCAACGCGCACGTCGTGGCCGAATCCGCCCCACCGCCTACCCCACCGACGCCCAGCGGTACTGCCGACACAGCCACCCTCTTGGTGCTGTCGGCCCACAACGAACGCGCGCTGCGCGCCACCGCCCAACGCCTGCTCACCGACCTGCAAGGCCGAGCCGATTGGCAAGCCCACACCGTCTGCCGCACCCTGATGGAAGGTCGCGACCACCTCAAGTTTCGATTTGCACAGCCGGCTCAAGGGCGCGACGAAGTTCTGCAGGCGCTCCAACGCATGACCGGCCCCCGCGCCCTGCCCACCCCTGCGGGCGCGGGCCTGCACCTCAGCTTGCCCGGCACAGCACCCGCCAGCGTCGCGTCATCCACCCCCCTGTGGACACAGATGCAATCCCATGCCCAAGCCCTAGCGATTGCCGCCGATGCCCCGCCCCAGTCCCAAGACGCAACCCACGCCAGCGCCCTGGCCTGGTCACTGGCCTGCCTGGACATGCTCGATGGCCTGGGCATCACCCTGCACGCCTGCAGTGCGGGCGGCCCCTACCGACACACCTTGCTCCAACGCGTGTGCGGCAAGCTCACCAGCGCACAGGTCTGCGAACGATGGCGCGAGCGGCTCCCCGACGACCTGGCGCCCCCCAGCGCTGGCTGGCAGATCAAGGTCACCGGGCCACACACCACGGCACGCCGCCAAGGCGCCGAACAAACCCCCACACACTTCACACCGACCCCTCACGACGACGCCCCCTGGACCGAGCTGCTCGCGGCCCGCTACGAAGCGGGCGACACGCTACAGTGGTCAGCCTGGTGGGGGCCCCGCGGCCCACTCATGCGACTCCCTGGCCCGGTGCTAACGGGCCGACGCCACTGGCCCGAGGCATTCCGATGGTCATGAGCGCCGCAGCCATGCGCAGCAAAGCCTTCTTCATCTCCAGCCCACAACCCGAGGCCGCCATGCGCCTGATCTGCTTTCCGTGGGCGGGGGGTGCGCCATGGGCCTACCGCGACTGGTGCACTCAACTGCCCGACATCGAACTCGCAACCGCCTGCCTGCCGGGCCGCGGCACCCGCGTTCACGAACCGCCGGCCACCGACATGGGCACCTTACTCAAGGCCTACTGCGACAGCCTGGCAGACTGGGCGCAAGACAAGCCCTACGCCCTGTTCGGCCACAGCCTGGGGGCATTGATGAGTTTCGGGCTCGCACAGATCCTCCAACAACAAGGCCTGCGGCTGCCCCAACACGTGTTCGTATCAGCCTGCACGCCCGACCCGACCCACCGGCCCCACCCCCCCGACGACGCTGACGACGGCGCCTTTCTGGCAGCGATGGGCACCAGCCACGGCCTGACAGCCGAAGTCCTGAGCCACCCCGAACTGCGCCGCCTGGCGATCACCACACTGCGCTGCGACCTGCAACTCGCCGCCACCGCCAGCGCAAACACCACGGTCCTGCGCGCCCCCCTGACGGCGTACTACGGCAACCAAGACCCCCTGACACCCCGAGCCGCGATGCAGCAGTGGGGCACACACACCCAAGGCCGATTCACGCTGCGCGAGCTCCCTGGGGCTCACTTCTTCCTGCGCGAACACAGGGGCCAGCTACTCAAAGACATTCGCCGGGCACTGCGTGTACGAGAGCAGACACATTGAGAGCGCTCACGGCGAACCGAGGGGTACTCTTGCTTACTTCTTGTTGATGAAGCGAGCGCGGACGGCTGTTGCACGGCGCTCAGCAGTGGCCCAAGGGTGATGCTGTTGATTGATGATCCTGGTACCCCGTCTCAGTGGATTTGAAAGGTTGAATTGTTGCGAGGTCAATAGTGAAGTACACAGGCTGCTGGATTCCCGCCTACGCGGGAATGACATCGGGAGATGCCAAACCCCACGCCCGTCATCCCCGCGCAGGCGGGGATCCAGGAGCGTGCCTCAGGTGCAACATCCCCGCGCGCTGCACTCCTCCCAGCTCAGCTTGCCCAGGCGGTTATCGCCCCGCGTATAATTCACTGAACTATTCATGAGTCATTCAAGTTGGCATGAACACCACCTCAGCTGGCGACGACTTAGCCCGGACGATTGAGCGCTTTCTCTCAGTGGGCCCGCGCACGGCCGCGCAACTGATTACGGCCCTCGACATCAGCCAGCCAACGCTTTCCCGAACTATTCAGTCACGGTCGCAAACCGTGACCAGTTTCAGGGTGACGGGCCACAGAACACCGATGTACGCTCTGCTGCGACCCCTGCCGACGGGTCTCAACCCCCGTCAACACATCCACCGATATCTCCAGAAGGGCCACATCCGGCCCTTCGCGGATGTCGAGTTCCTGGCCGGCGGCGCCACCTTAGAGCGAGTGGGCAAGGTCACCACGCTGTACGAGGGCCTGCCGCCCTACATGGCTTTCGCAGCGCCATCGGGCTTCCTCGGACGCCAGCTTGCGCGCGAAGCGGCCAGCACACTGCGGTTCCCATCCAGCCTCAAGGACTGGAGCGATGAGCATCGGATTGCCTACCTGTTCACTCAGGGGCTGAACCTGGCCGGCAATTTGGTGTTCGGTGACATCCCGCTGCACCAGGAGCTGGCGCTGCGCACCGCGGCGCCGATCCCTGCCGCGCAAAGGCTGGCGCACTACGTCGAGATGGCCAGCGCCCTCAAGGCGGCGGCGTACGGCTCCAGTGCCGGCGGGGAGCAGCCCAAGTTCCTCAGCCTGACCGAGGGCGCGGGCCACGTCATCGTCAAGTTTGCCAAGCTCGGCAGTCGGATGGCCGAGCTGCTGCCGCTGGAGCACCTGGCCCTGCGCGCGCTCAGCGAGGTCGGGGTTCCGGCGGCGCCCACGCAGCTGTTGACCGCAGGCGACTACGTTTTCCTTGAGGTCGAGCGTTTTGACCGCGTGGGGATGACCGGTCGAATCGGGATGCTCTCGGCCGGCGCCGTCGACGACGAGTTCTTCGGTCGCCGCGACTCCTGGTCCGAGTTTGCGGCGCGCTGCGAGCAGGCCAAATACCTGAGCCCTGACGACGCCCGACACATCGACACCATGGCGGCCTTCAGCGAGCTCATTGGCAACACCGACAGGCACTTCGAGAACATCTCATTGCTCATCAACGACGATGGCGATTACAAGGGCGTTGCACCGGCCTACGACATCCTGCCGATGCGCTACGCGTCCATCGGCGGCGGGCTGGACCCCGACTTGACGCCCATCGAGCCCCACATCAGCACCATCGGCCCCAAGCCACAGGTCTGGGAGCGCGCCGCACAGGCCGCTGAGCACTTTTGGCTGAGCGCACAAACCCAAGCCCTCACGCCGCCCTTGTCGCCCAAGATGAAGCGATTGGCTGCGCAGAACCTGAAGGTCGCGAGGCTATTTGCGGCGCCGCTGAGGGCCGCGTGAAAAATTGGAAAAGCCCGCCGCCTCAAGCGGGCGCTGTGCGTGGCTTCTTAAACACCAGCACATTGCCCGCGATCACCAGCGCCAATCCCAAGAAAGCCGGCGCCGTCCATACATAGCCCTCCACCCAAGTGGAGACATTCAAGGCCACCACCGGGAACAACACGGTGCAATAAGCGGCCTTCTCTGGCCCCAAACGCCCCACCAGGGTCAGGTAAGCCGTGAAGCCAATGGCCGAGGCTGGGATCGCCAGGTAAAGCAAGGATCCGACATACCGCGCACTGAAGTCAAAAGCCCACGGCACACCCGCCAGCACACAGCCCAGGACAAGCATTCCGGTCGCCACCAACATGCCCCAGGCGTTGGTCTCAATCGGGGCATGCCCCGCGGCTTGCAAACGTGTCGACAACATGTTGCCAATCGAAAAGCACAAGGTGCCGGCCAACCCGTAGGCGATTCCCAAGCCCGTCTGGGCCGATTGATCACCACGTGCCAGCTCCGGCCAAAACAACGCCACCAGCCCCAACAACCCCAGCAGACTGCCCGCCAGCACCCGGTGGTTCAACGGCCGACCCAAAAAAACGCGGGCGTTGAACGCGTTCCACACCGTGGCCGTTGAAAAAAGCACCGCCACCAAGCCACTGGGAATATGGCGACTGGCTTGCATGAAGCACAAAAAATTCAAACAAAACATAAACATGCCTTGCGCGGCAACCCAAACCATCGCGATGCCGCGTGGCCGCTTCAAGCGCCCGGTGAACGCCAACCACACAAACAACACCGCGGCGGCGATGGCAAAACGGTAAGCCACCGACCAGGCAATGGGGACCACACCCAGCTGCAGTTTCAGTGAAATCCAGGTGGTGCCCCAAAGAAGGACAGTGAGCAGATACAAAAACAGGTTCATCGGAGTGCCCTGAGATGTACCGCGATTGTCCAGCCCGATTGAGGGGCGCAATGGCTCAAAAAGCGCCCTTTGTTGGGCCAGCGCTGACCTCAAGCAAGGCAGGCTCAACCACTGAGCGGGTCCGAAGCGTATGGGCGCCACACGCAGCTCAAGACGCCACGGCCTGTGCCGATAAGCAGAGTGGGAATGGCTGAGGCAGTGACCACTTGGCCCCTTGACCCACTCCAAACAGGCAAGCAGGCGCGAGGGAAAACGCATGAACGTGGTAATTATCGACGACAACATGGTCAATGTGACCGTGCTGAAGGTGCTGGTGCGTCAACTGCCCGACTGTCAAAGTGTCGAGTTCACCGATCCCAAATTGGCACTCGACTGGTGCTGGCGCAATGAGGCCGACCTGATCGTGACCGACTACATGATGCCGGAGATGGATGGTTTGGCCTTCTTTCAAGCCTTCCGCGAGGTGCCCGGCTGCCAGGAGGTGCCGGTGTTGATGGTCACCGCCAGTCACGAAACCGAGATCCGTCACCAGGCGCTCAATCAGGGCGTCAACGACTTTCTGACCAAGCCCGTGGATCGCACAGAGTTCTTGGCGCGCGCGCGCAACATGGTGGCCCTGCGGCGTGGGCAAAAAGCCCTGGCGAGCCACATGAACTGGCTGGCAACGGAGGTCAGCAAGGCCACCCTTGAGATCCAGGAACGTGAGCGCGACACCATTTTTCGCTTGTCCAAAGCCGCCGAGTACCGTGACCCTGAAACCGGCGCCCATGTGCTGCGCATGGCGCACTACTCACGGATGATTGCCCAAAATCTCAATCTGACTGACGAGCAATGCGAAATGATCTTCCAGGCCGCGCCCATGCACGACATTGGCAAAGTGGCCACGCCCGATCACATCTTGCTCAAGCCGGGCCGCCTGGACCCGCAAGAGATGGTCATCATGCGCGAGCACGCCACCATTGGCCATGAAATTTTGCGTGACAGTGCCTCGCATTTTCTGCAAATGGCCGCGGTGATCGCACTCAGCCACCACGAAAAGTTCGACGGCACGGGCTATCCCGCGGGTCTCGTCGGCGAGGCCATCCCCTTGGTCGGTCGCATCGTTGCGGTGGCCGACGTGTTCGACGCCCTGACCTCGGTGCGCCCCTACAAAAAAGCATGGCCCATTGAAGACGCACGGGCCTACCTTGTCGACAACATCGGCAAGCATTTTGACCCGCAATGCGTCGCAGCCCTTCTGGAGGGCTGGGACAACGTGCTTGAGATCATGCGCACCCATGCCGACGATCCCCCTTTGACCCCGTGATCTCATACCCACATTCACCCCAGGAGCCCCCATGAAAATCCGCCAAACCACCCTGCATTCCTTGCCCACCGCGGCCACCCTCAGCGAGTTGACCAATGTGGCACCCCAACTGGTGTTTGCCTTTGGCTCCGTGGCACCCTTCGTGACGAGCGGGTTTCGCGAGGGCCTGAAGGCTGCATTCCCTGGGGCCAACTTGGTCGGTTGCACCACCGCTGGCGAGATCAGCGATGACGGCGTCACCGACGGCGAGGTTGTCATCAGTGCCGTGCATTTCGATCACCCCGATTTCAAAGTCGTCACCACCACCCTCGGTGACATGAGCGACTCGGCTGCTGCCGGTGAGCGCCTGGCCGAGCAACTCGTGCGCAGCGATTTGCACAACGTGGTGGTGTTCGGCCAAGGCGTCAACATCAATGGCAGTGCCCTGATTGAAGGCTTCCAGAGCAAGCTGCCATCCACGGTGAGCTTGTCAGGTGGCCTCGCCGGCGACGGTGGCGCGTTCAAGGAAACATTCACCCTGGCCGACGATGCGGTATCCAATCGCCAGGTGGTGGCCATCGGCTTTTATGGCCCGCACACCCAGGTCCGACACGGCACCTTCCACGGCTGGCAGCCCTTTGGCCCCGCCCGCAAAGTCACCCGCTCAAAGGGCAACGTGCTGCTTGAGCTCGACGGCGAACCGGCGCTCGAAGTCTACAAACGCTACTTGGGTGAATACGCCAAAGACCTGCCAGGCTCGGGCTTGCTGTTCCCCTTCGAGATGCTGGGCGAAGACCACAACGCGGTGGGCTTGATTCGCACCATTTTGGCCATTGACGAAGCCGCCGGCAGTCTGGTGCTGGCCGGCGACATTGTCGAGCAGGGCTATCTAAAACTGATGCATGCATCCACCGACTCTTTGGTGGACGGCGCTCAAACCGCTGCCGAGCGCACCTTCGACGCCACCACCACCAGCGGCGAGAGCCTGGCCCTGTTGGTGAGCTGCGTGGGGCGCAAATTGGTCATGGGCGCGCGTGTCGACGAAGAAGTCGAAGCCGTGGCCGAGGTCTTTGGCAAACAAGCCCACGTGACAGGCTTTTATTCCAACGGCGAGATCAGCCCCTTGATCAAAGGCATGAGCTGCCACCTGCACAACCAGACCATGACCATCACCCACCTCAGCGAAACCCCCTGAGCCTCCATGTTCGACAACAAGCTCCTCAAGCGTCAGCTCAAACGGGGTCTCGGCATCGAGACCCCGGAGGACTTGAGCGCACTGGCACAAGCCCTGCAGACCCTCGGGTCGGTCGACCCCCGGTGGCAGGACTTGTCCGAGCGCCTGCCCAACTTCCTGAGCGGCGTGGCAGACAGCTACGCCCAGTTTGATCGCGACCTCACCCTGCGCACGCGCAGCCTGGAGATGTCGTCCCACGAGTTGTCGGGCGTCAACGATCGCTTGCGCGTCGAAGCCGACAGCCAAAAAAAGGTGCTGTCCACCCTGCGTGAAACGGCCAACGAACTGCTTCACGGCTTTGACATGCCCGCCATCTCAGACGCCGACAGTGATGTGTTGTCGCTGGCGCAACTCATGCGCGACCTGTTGGCCCAGCGTGAGCAGGCGCAAAAAGACCTGCAGCAAAGCGAGCTGAAGTTCCGCTCGCTGATCTCCAACCTGCCCGGATGTGTCTACCGTTGCTTGCCCAACGATCAGACCACGATGCTCTTTTTGTCCGAAGGCATCGAAGCCCTGTGTGGCTACCCTGCCAGCGACTTCATCAGCGGTGCGCGCACCCTGGCCGAAATCGTCGTCTCCGAAGACCTGCCCGAAGTCATCCGGCGCATGATCGCTGCCAACAAGGCACGCCAAAGCTACGAACACGAGTACCGCATCAAGCACGCCAACGGCAGCATCCGCTGGGCCTATGGCAAAGGTCAAGGCGTTTTCAATGAAGCCGGCAAACTGCTCTACTACGACGGCCTGATTCTCGACAACACCGCCACCAAAGAGGCACAGCAAGAAATCGTCAAGACACGCACCTTGCTCTACAACGCCATCGAGGCGCTGGAGGTCGGCTTCATCATGTACGACGAGCAAGACAACCTCGTCATCTGCAACCAAAAATTCCGCGACATCTACGACGAGATCGCCTACATCTTTGAGCCTGGCACGCCCTACATGGACGTGATGAAGGCCTACTACCGCAGCAGCCTGGGTGGCATCGACCGCGGTCTGCCCGAGGATCAGTGGCTCCAGCACCGTGCGCTATGGCGCAAAAACCTGCGCGAAGGCTCGCACACCCACGAAGCGCAAATCAACGGACGCTGGCTCAGCATCGACGACACCCGCACCTCGCACGGCACCACCGTCAGCTTGCGCACCGATGTCACTGCGCTCAAGCAAATGACCCTGGAGTTGATGGGTTCCAAAGACATCGCCGAGGCCGCCAGCCGCACCAAGAGCGAGTTCCTGGCCAACATGAGCCATGAAATCCGCACGCCCATGAACGGCATCATCGGCATGACCGAACTGGCGCTGGACACGGAGCTCAGTGAAGAGCAGGCCGAGTACCTGCAACTCGTCAAGTCCTCGGCCGCCTCGCTGCTGGTGATCGTCAACGACATCCTCGACTTCTCCAAAATGGAGGCCGGCAAGCTCAACATCGAGGCCATCTCCTTCTCCCTGCGCAGCGCCTTATACGACTGCCTCAGGCCCTTGACGATCAAGGCTGACGAGAAAGGGCTTGAGTTGCTGTGCACGATCGACCCCAGCGTCAACGACCAGCTCATCGGCGACCCGGGTCGCCTGCGTCAATTGCTGATCAACCTGGTGGGCAACGCCATCAAATTCACCGCCAGCGGTGAGGTGGCGGTGAGCGCCTGCGCCGAGGCGCTGGACATGGATCATGCATTGCTGCACGTGGCGGTGCGAGACACGGGCATTGGCATTCCGGCTGACAAACAGAACCTCATTTTTGAGGCCTTCTCGCAGGCCGACACGTCCACCACGCGGCGCTTTGGTGGCACCGGCTTGGGCCTGAGCATCTGCGCACGCTTGTGCGAGTTGATGGGTGGGCGCATCTGGGTCGAAAGCGAGCCCGGGCAAGGCAGCACCTTTCATTTCACCATGCAAGTGGGCGTGTCGCACGCCCTGTTACCAAAGCTCGAGCCCACCGAGCTCGAAGGCATATCGGTGCTGATGGTCGACGACAACCCCACCAACCGCCGCTGGCTCGAAGACACCTTGCTGCGCTGGGGCATGCGGCCCACGGTGGCCTGCGATGGCAGTGAAGCCGTGGCCTTGCTTGCCGACCCCGCACATGATTTTGGCCTCGTGTTGCTTGATGGGCAGATGCCCGGCCTGTCGGGCTTCGACGTCGCGGCCACCCTGGCCCAACGCCCCGGCCTGGTTGCCCACACCGTGATGATGCTGACCTCCGCGGGTCAACGCGGCGACGCCGCGCGCTGCAAAGCCTTGGGTGTGGGGGGCTACCTGGTCAAGCCGGTGTCCCAATCAGAACTATTTGACGCCGTCATGCTGGCCCTGGGACAACGCCCCTCACAGAATGAGTCCCCGACCCAAGTGCTAGCGGTGCCGCAACTCGTCACCCGGCACACCGTCATGGAAAGCCGATTCCGTTGCAAAATTTTGCTTGCGGAAGACAACCCGGTGAATCAAAAACTGGCCATCCGCTTGCTTGAAAAAATGGGCCACCACGTCACCGTTGCGCACAACGGCCAAGAGGCTCTCGACCTGTCCACCCAGGGCGCATTCGACCTCATCCTGATGGACATGCAAATGCCCGTGATGGGCGGCATCGAAGCCACCCGGGCCCTGCGTGCGCGCGAGGCGGGCACGGCCAAGCACCAACCCATCATTGCCATGACCGCCAACGCGATGGACGGCGACCGCGAGATGTGTTTGGAATCGGGCATGGACGGCTACATCAGCAAGCCCATCAACACGGCCCTGATGGCTGCCGAAATGGAGCGCGTCCTCAGCAGCGCCATCAAACCCGCAACCGCCTCCGCCCCCGCAGCCGCACCGCAGGCCTGCGACGACATTGCTGACTTAGACGCCAGCGAGGCCCTCGAACGGTTTGGCGGCGAGCTCGAGCTACTGGAAGAGATAGCCCAAGCCTTCCTGGCCGACCTGCCGACCCGCATCAATGATCTGCAAACGGCGATTGACACGTGCGACAGCCGGGCCCTGGTACAAGCCGGGCACAGCCTGATGGGCTCAGCCGGCAACTTGTCGGCCCACTGGCTCTACCGCCAAGCTCAACGCCTAGAGCAATGCGGAAAGCGTGGTGATTTTGACGAGGCCAAGGCAGCCTTTGCCGAAGTGCCTGCAGGCGTCGCGCGACTTGGGCGCGCGCTGACGGAGGCGCATCGCACTTGAGCCCCAGGGCCATCAATAGTTTTCAAAAAAAGTGATGTTGACGGATCTACAGGCTTTCTCACCCTCGATAAAAATATCGACAGCATGAAAATCCTCACGGTCGCAATCATACCCAATACGCGCCTCATCCGACGTGATGATCTCAGGCTTTCCTCGGCAATTTCCGCTCTCGAAAAAACCTTTATATGACTCAATCAATTCAAAATTGGGTCGGAGGGTTCCATAGACTAATGAAATGTATGGAACGCTTTCGCCATCTCGGCCTTTCCAATTAAATTTGGGGGCCTCACACACATCAATCAACGGGGTTTTCTTGATACTTTCTGGAACAGCAATATGAGATGCAAACGATTCATAATCAACATCATCTGCCTCGAAATAATAAATTATCAATGATATCGCTACCGCAACCACTAAAAGTAGAACACCAAACATAATAGTTATTATTTTCAGCACCCTCTATTCCCCCAGAATTTCTTCGAAAATACCACCGGTCATGTCCAACATGAGACAGGGCCATCGCAGCAAGAATTCGACAGACCAGATGTCTTTCATGTTTCGCTCTCTCGCGGTGGTGATGCCGTTCGACTTCAGAACCCGGACAACTTTACCCGGGAACGCGCCAGCCACTGCACCCCATTCTGGGGAGGGTGGGGCCAATGCCCTTCAGCTATTGATTCGGCCCGTGGAAGTTTGAACTGTTACCCCATCGCAGAGAATTTGAGAAGTTGATTTCACCAAAGCGAGCAGGTGGAGAATTGGCAAGCTGAGCTGCAGGGATCCAGTTCGCGGGAATAACGGGCCTGAGGCAGCATCCTGGATCCCCGCCTGCGCGGGGATGACGTGCTGACGGTTGTGCATGTCATCCCCGCGCAGGCGGGGATCCAGCGGCCTGCGTACGACGCCATTGGCCGCTTCACACGGCTTGTGGAGAAGTACGGAAGTCAAGACTTCATCGGGCCGGATCAATAAGACCACCTGAAAGGGGTCCCTGGGGCAAAAGAGAGGCAATGAGGCGGGTAACCAGCCGCCTCATTGGTGCAGTTAACTGTCACGCACGACGTGACTCATTGCCGCGGCGAAGTCGCCGTCACCCCGCACGCATGCCTTGCTCACTTCGCCGTGCGCGACTCAAGTGCTCAGCGCCAGCGGAGCATCCACCCAACACAGAAGGGGCCGGCTGATACTTCAGCCTCGCCACCAGGGCAGACACCTCCGTGCGATTCTTCACCTGCAAGGCCCGCATGATCGACGACACGTGTGTCTTGGTCGTGCTCTCAGCAATGTCCAGCTGGCGACTGATCAGCTTGTTCGACTGTCCCTTCACCAGCAGCGACAAGACATCGACCTCTCGCCCCGTCAGATTGAAAGCTTTCAACGCAGCCACTGGCGCATCATCGAGGGCTTGTGCCTCATCGCTGGCCAGCAAGGCGGGCGGCAGGTACATGCCCCCCGCCAACACCAAACGCAAAGCGCACACCAACACCGCACAGGGCGAGCGCTTCGAGATATACCCCCGCACACCGGCCTCAAAGGCCCGGCGTATCAACGCGGGGGCATCGGCTGCCGAATAGACCACCACCGGCAGCCCATCGAAGCGGCGTTGAAGCACCTCCATCAGCTCAAACGCCTGCGTCGAATGACTTTGGATGTCCAACAACACCATCGAAAAATCGCCCTCTTGCGCCAGCACGCTGATCGCTTGCGAGGCCAACGGCACGGTGATCAACTGACTCTTGGGATCGATGTACTTGAACGACAAACTCAGGCCATCGATCAACAGAGGATGGTCCTCGACAGCCAGAACTTTGAGGCTCCTGTCTTTCGAGTCGACCTGTCGAGAAGCTGTGATTTGCATGTCAAAGATGGGTGAATGACTACGCTTTTCGGAAGGCTCATTCTAGGATCCAACATGGTCGCCATGCACCGTGAATATTCACTCGCATGGGCTTGAAGCGCATCATCAGGCTGACATGATTGGAGCGGTACTTTTTAGGTTTGGCACACCTCGCCCGCTCACCTCAAAACCCCAGCCCCGAGCCCGCGCCCAGCAAGGTCGCCACCCCCATCACCGCGAAAATCAATGCAGCGATGGAATGCACCAGCCGCATCGGTATGCGTTGGGCCAGCTTGTCACCCACGAACACGGCGGGCACGTCAGCGATCAACATGCCCAGTGTCGTGCCAATCACCACCATCAAAGGTGATGCGTAGTGTGCAGCCATGGCGACGGTTGCAATCTGCGTCTTGTCACCCATCTCGGCCAGGAAAAAAGTGATCACGGTCGCACCGAAAACACCGAAGCGCGTGGCAACCTTCGTCTCATCCTCATCAATCTTGTCGGGGATCATCGTCCAGACGGCCATGCCAAGAAAGGACAGCCCCAGCACCCAGCGCAGCACTTCCGGGCTGACAACACTCGTGATCCAAGCGCCCAAGGCCCCCGCCAGACCGTGATTCACGATCGTCGCCACCAAAATACCCAAAATGATCGGGACGGGCTTTTTGAAGCGCGCCGCAAGAATGAACGCCAGGAGTTGAGTCTTGTCGCCAATTTCAGCCAGGGCGACGACGCCGGTCGAGACGAGCAGAGATTCCATGAGCTTTCCAAGGCAAGGGTGATATCGCGTGGAGCTCAAGGTGGGTGGCAACCCGTTGATCAGCTTGCCACAGAGAGGGGTTTGAGCAGTGAATTGAAATATGTTAAAATAGCAGGTTGGCGCCGGCCAGCAAATTCAGTAACAGCATCAAGTTAAGAGGCGGTCATGCGAAGAGTTGTAGATTTTCTCAATCGAGTCACGACAAGACGCCCCGCCGATCCCACCCCCCCGACCCGCCCTCATTCATCTGCTGCCGCGCACGGCCGGGCTGAATCGCCGACGGCCGCCCCACCGAATGGCGCATCCGACACTAACGCCCCGACCGCCGGCAGGCCAGCCCCCATGGAAGCTAGGCTGCGGTCGCAGGCCACTGCGACTCGCCCATTAAGCCGGGGCGAGTATTTGGCACACTGGGATGCCTGGGCACAGCAAGCCACAAGGGCAAACGAAAATCGCCCTGAGGCTGTGAGAAGGATGACTGAATGGCTGGATCAAAATCAGCCCGGGGCTGAGCTGGATTTGCGTCACCTGGACTTGACCAGCCTGCCCGAGATCTTGCCCGCGTCGCTCCAGAAGCTCAAGGCCTCTAACAACCAGTTGACCAGCCTGCCCAAGAACTTACCCGCTTCGCTCAAGACGCTCGAAGTCGACTACAACCAGTTGACCCACTTGCCAGAGAAGTTACCCGCTTCGCTCACCAGGCTCAATGTCACAGGCAACCAGTTGACCTTCTTCCCAGACAACCTACCCACTTCGCTCACCCATCTCGATTTCAGCCACAACCTGGTCACCAGCCTGCCCGAGAACGTCACGGCCCGGTTGAGTTCAGAATGCAAGATCGATTTGTGCAACAACCCGCTGACTGAGCGCGCGCGCAGCAACCTGCGCGCCACCATGAATGTCGACAACTATCGTGGGGCCGCAGTTTATTTTTCTATGCCGGTTGCCGCACGCAGTGAAGTTGTCACCCCAACCCCATTGTCTGAGGCTGTCGCCCGTTGGTATGACCCTGCCGATCAAGCGGCTGCCACTCAAAAATGGAGCGACTTCTCCAACGAACCCTATGCGCAAGATTTCGCAGCTTTTTTGGATCGTTTTAAGCACACCCTTGACGCTGACAGCCCGCAGTTTCAGCACACCACAGCCGAATGGCTTTCTCACCTGGCAGACCATCCCAGCCTGAGAAGCGATACCTTTGTAACGAGCCTGTACGCTACAACAACCTGCAATGACCGTGTCACACTGGCATTGAACGGCATGAAAGCGGCCCGCGTGACAGCGGATATTGAACGCGGTGATTACGACCATCGCCTGCCCGAGTTGATGACTTTGGCCAAAGGCATGTTTCGCCTCGATCAACTGGAAGGTATTGCCCGAGAAAAAGTCAAATCGCTTCCTTTCGTCGATGAGATTGAAGTTCATCTGGCCTACCAGGTCAAACTGCGTGAACCCTTGGCACTTCCCGTGGACACCGCTGAGATGCAATATTTCGCGGTGTCTGGGGTATCACCGCAGGACCTCAGGGATGCCCAAACACGGGTTCTAGCCGCTGAGCGCCGGGGCTTCCCGGATTTTCTTGCGAGCCAATGGCAACCCTGGCAGTCCGTCCTCAAGCGACTGGCGCCAGAGCGCCACGCACAAGCCCAGGCCCAGCTGAGGGAGGCCATGGGCGAGCCCCTCGAGCAGCGCTTGCAGCAACGGCTGCAAGAAACCGGCCTGCAAAACGACCCCGACGCCCGTCGAGCTTTCGGCCCACAGGTTAGCGCGGACATCACCCGTGAAATCAAGCTCCCACTGACACGCGACGTCCTCGCTGAGCGTGGCCTGCTGGCGCACATTGAAACTTGTTGATGAACCCGTCGCAGAGGATTTGAAAGGCTGATTTCAGCAAAGCGAACAGGTGGCGCATTGGCAAGCTGAGCTGCAGGGATCCAGTTCGCGGGAATAACGGGCCTGATGCAGCATCCTGGATCCCCGCCTGCGCGGGGATGACGTGCTGGGGGTGTGCATGTCATCCCCGCGCAGGCGGGGATCCATCGGCCTGCGTACGACGCCATTGGCCGCTTCACACGGCTTGTGGAGAAATGCGGAAGTCAAGACTTCATCAGGCCGGATCAACAGGGTCTGTTCGGAGCAGTCCTCGCCAGCCATAAAACGGCAATTGTCCGCACCCATAAAAAAACCCGGCCGCAGCCGGGTTTTGAGACGTTTGAACCAATCCTCAGGGCTTGGCGCCGGTGGGGAAAGGCCATGCCGCTTGGGTGCTGATGGACGTCTTCGCGGCAGGGGCAGCAGCCTTGGAACCGGCAGCTTTCTTGGCTGCAGGCTTTTTGGCAGCGGCCTTCTTGGGCGCAGCTTTTTTCGCAGGCGCGGCGGCCTTCTTGGCTGGCGCAGCCTTCTTCGCAGGTGCAGCTTTCTTAGCAGGCGCTGCCTTCTTGGCTGGTGCAGCCTTCTTTGCAGGTGCCGCTTTCTTAGCCGGTGCTTTCTTCGCAGGTGCCGCTTTTTTAGCCGGTGCAGCCTTCTTCGCAGGTGCCGCTTTCTTAGCCGGTGCCTTCTTCGCAGGTGCCGCTTTCTTAGCCGGTGCAGCCTTCTTGGCGGGTGCCGCCTTCTTGGCGGGTGCAGCCTTCTTCGCAGGAACTTTCTTGGCCGGAGCCTTTTTCGCAGTTGCCATTTTCACTTCTCCTTGATCAAGTTGAAAGAGAACCGCCTGGCTTTGCGAAAAGCGACACCAGACAGCTATTCATCACCCGACAGTCTGCCCAGGAGGGGCGCTTCGGTGCGATGAATACGGTAACGACATGCGGCTTGCGCTTCTGTGGCGCTGTACCGCACGACGTGAATCTTGATCTGCACAGTTTTGATCTGTCACAGCGTTATCAGTCCCAGGACAATGCGCCACCCGATTGGTACTCGATGACGCGAGTCTCAAAGAAGTTACGCTCTTTTTTCAGGTCGATCATCTCGCTCATCCACGGGAACGGGTTCTCCTCGTTCGGGAAAAGCGCGTCCAGGCCAATCTGTGTGGCTCGGCGGTTGGCGATGTATCGCAAGTAGCCTTTGAACATGGATGCATTCAAACCCAAAACACCACGGGGCATGGTGTCCTCAGCGTAGCGATACTCCAACTCCACCGCTCGCAAGAAAAGGGCTTGAATTTCAGCCTTGAATTCGGCTGTCCATAAATGGGGGTTCTCGAGTTTGATCTGATTGATGAGGTCGATGCCGAAGTTGCAGTGCATCGATTCATCGCGAAGGATGTACTGGTACTGCTCGGCCGCACCCGTCATTTTGTTTTGGCGGCCGAGGGCCAAAATTTGGGTGAACCCCACATAAAAGAACAAACCCTCCATCAAGCAGGCAAAGACGATCAAGCTTTGCAGCAGCTTTTGATCGTTCTCAGGGGTGCCTGTGTGAAAGTGGGGGTCCATGATCTGTTCAATGAACGGGATCAAGAACTGGTCCTTGTCACGGATGGACGTCACTTCGTTGTAGGCGTTGAAGATCTCGCTCTCATCGAGACCCAAGGATTCAACGATGTACTGATAGGCATGCGTGTGAATGGCCTCCTCGAAGGCTTGACGCAGCAAGAACTGACGGCACTCGGGGGCCGTGATGTGACGGTAGGTGCCCAACACGATGTTGTTGGCCGCCAGTGAGTCGGCCGTGACGAAGAAGCCGAGGTTGCGCTTGATGATGCGGCGCTCGTCTTCAGTCAGGCCGTTGGGGTCTTTCCAGGTCGCGATGTCGCGCGACATGTTGACCTCTTGCGGCATCCAGTGGTTGGCGCAGGTGGCGAGGTATTTTTCCCAAGCCCACTTGTACTTGAACGGCACCAACTGATTGACGTCGGTCTTGCCGTTGATGATGCGCTTGTCGGCCGCGTTGACGCGGCGAGCACTGGAGGCCGATGAGTTCAACTCTGACATGGGCTGCGCCGCGGGTGAGACCGGGGAAGGCTCGGCGGCGGCAGACAGGGACGGCTGAACCGCCGTGGCTGAAGCAGGGCTCTCAGACGACGTGCGAGCCGTCTCAGGCTTTGCGATGGACATGGCGAGCGAGGCCGCTTTGGCAGCAGCACTGCGCGCCAAGCTTGACGCATTTGCATTTGATGGTGAAGAGATTTCTTCGTCCCAAACCAACATGGTGAATTTCCTCTGCGTGCGAATTATGAGAGTGTTGTGTTCAAACACCAAGCACTTATTGACGAGACTCGCGTGTTGCCGCTAGCGCTGTTGCAGCAACGCATCGCGGCTTTCATCGCGGCTTCATCAACAAGCGACCCAACGATCACTGACAAGACTCGCAGCCAGGGTCGTCGATTGCGCAATACTTCACATCTGTGGCCGCATCAACGGCCGCCGAAGGCGCTCCAACGCTGGCTGCGCTGCCGCTGGACACTGCATTCATGTGGCCTGCTTTGACCGTGGATTTTTCGGCGTGCGTTGCGCCAACGGTGCGCAAGTAGTAGGTGGTCTTGAGGCCACGCAGCCACGCAAGCTTGTAGGTCTCGTCCAGCTTTTTGCCTGACGCACCGGCCATGTAGATATTGAGCGATTGACCTTGGTCGATCCACTTCTGGCGCCGCGCCGCGGCCTCCACCAGCCACTGCGTTTCGATCTCGAAGGCCGTGGCGTACAAGGCTTTGAGCTCTTGGGGCACACGGTCAATGCGTTGCAGTGAACCGTCGAAGTGTTTGAGGTCCATGACCATCACGTCATCCCACAGGCCCAGGCGCTTGAGGTCGCGCACCAAGGACTCGTTGACCATCGTGAACTCGCCCGACAGGTTGGACTTGACGGACAGGTTGCCGAAGGAAGGCTCGATCGATGCACTCACGCCCACAATGTTGGAGATGGTGGCGGTGGGCGCAATGGCCACGCAGTTGGAGTTGCGCATGCCGTGTTCTTTGATGCGCGCACGCAGGGCCGGCCAGTCCAAGGTGGCACTGCGGTCAACCTCCACGAAACCACCCCGCTGTTGTGTCAACAGGTCCAGTGTGTCCAACGGCAAAATGCCTTGATCCCACAGCGAGCCCGTGTAGGTGGCGTAGCGGCCGCGCTCGACAGACAGCTCGGTCGAGGCCCAGTAGGCGTGATAGCACAAGGCCTCCATGGAGCGATCAGCGAAGTCCACGGCCTCTTGGGAGGCATAGGGCACGCGCAGCTCGTGCAGTGCATCTTGGAAACCCATGATGCCCAGGCCCACAGGGCGGTGTCGCAGGTTGGAGTCGCGGGCTTTCTTGACGGCGTAGTAGTTGATGTCGATGACGTTGTCGAGCATGCGCATGGCGGTGGCCACCGTGCGCTTGAGCTTGGCGTGGTCAACTTGACCGTCTTTGATGTGCTGGGCCAGGTTGATTGAGCCCAAATTGCACACGGCGATTTCGGTGTCGCTGGTGTTGAGTGTGATCTCGGTGCACAGGTTGCTGGAGTGCACCACCCCGACGTGTTGCTGTGGCGAGCGCACGTTGCAGGCATCCTTGAAGGTGATCCAGGGATGGCCGGTCTCGAACAACATGCTCAACATCTTGCGCCACAGATCACGAGCCTGCAGCGTCTTGAAGAGTTTGATGTCGCCTTGGGCCGCTTTTTTCTCGTAAGCGACATACGCGGTCTCAAAGGCCTGGCCGAATTTGTCGTGCAGGTCGGGGCAGTTGCTGGGTGAAAACAGGGTCCAGTCGCCGCCTTCCATGACACGCTTCATGAACAGGTCGGGAACCCAGTTGGCGGTGTTCATGTCGTGGGTGCGACGGCGGTCGTCGCCGGTGTTTTTGCGCAGCTCAAGGAACTCTTCAATGTCCAGGTGCCAGGTTTCCAGATAGGCGCACACGGCCCCCTTGCGCTTGCCGCCTTGGTTGACGGCCACGGCCGTGTCGTTGACCACCTTGAGGAAGGGAACGACCCCTTGGCTCTTGCCGTTGGTGCCCTTGATGTAGGAGCCCAGCGCACGCACGTTGGTCCAGTCGTTGCCCAGCCCGCCGGCAAACTTGGACAAAAGCGCGTTTTCCTTGAGGGCTTCGTAGATGCCCTCAAGATCGTCGGCCACGGTGGTGAGGTAGCAGCTCGAGAGCTGCGAGCGGCGGCTGGCGGAGTTGAACAAGGACGGGGTCGAGCACATGAAGTCGAAGTTGGACAAAACTTCATAGAACTCAATGGCACGCTCTTCGCGGTTGAGTTCGTTGAGCGCCAAGCCCATGGCCACGCGCATGAAGAAGGCCTGCGGCAACTCAATGCGCTCCTCTTCGATGTGGAGGAAGTAGCGGTCGTACAGGGTTTGCAGACCGAGGTAGTCGAACTGAAGGTCGCGCTCGGCTTTCAGGGCCGCACCCAGGCGGGCCAGGTCAAACTCATGCAAGCGCTCGTCGAGCAGCTCGGCTTGCACGCCTTTTTTGATGAACCCGGGGAAGTACTCGGCATAGCGTGTTGACATTTCGCCTTGCAGGACTTCATCACCCAGGACTTCCTTGCGGATGGTGTGCAACAGCAGCCTGGCCGTGGCGCGGCTGTAGCCGGGGTCTTTTTCAATCAGGGTGCGCGCGGCGAGAATGGCCGCTTTGTGCACCTCTTCGATGGGCACGCCGTCGTAGAGGTTGCGCTTGGTTTCGCCAAGGATGGGCGCTGCTTGAACATCGGCACCCAAGTTGGCACAGGCGGACTCGATGAGGATTTGCAGGCGTTCGAGATTCAACGGCACGCGCTGGCCACGGTCCAGGACGGTGAAGCTGAGCTCGGTGCTCTTGCCAGGCTTGCCTTGCTTGGCGCGCTCTTGGGTGCGACGCTCGCGGTAGAGCACGTAGGCACGGGCCACTTCATGGTGCGCCCCTCGCATCAGACCCAACTCCACTTGGTCTTGCACGTCTTCAATGTGGAACGTGCCGCCGCCTGGACGCGAGCGCAACAATGCGCGCACCACGGCTTCGGTCAGGCCATCAACGGTCTCGCGTACGCTGGCCGAGGCCGCGCCTTGCGTGCCATGCACCGCCAAAAAGGCTTTCATCAGGGCAATGGAAATTTTGCTGGGCTCAAAGGACACCACCGCACCATTGCGACGAATGATTTGGTAGCCCTGGTACGCCGACACAGACGCTGGCGAGACCGCCGAGACCGGCTTGGACGCAGCACCCGCGGCTGCCGTGGGGGCGGAGGTAGCAACTTGCATGGAATCTCCTTAAGTATTCAACGGGCCCGGCACAGGCCCGAAAGCAATTGAGGTGGGACAAACAAAAACCGCAAAGAGCAAACACCGCAACGCGGTGGGGACAACAAGAACCCCAGCGCCTTCTCTGCTGAGTGAACACATCAGCGATCAGAAAGCATCAGAGCTCGAAGGTAAATGGGGCCACGGAACGGCGCAGATACTGCACATCAGGTCTCCTGTGAGTGACACAAACCCTGAAAGCGAGGCACTGAGGGTCGCCACTGGCAAGCCAAGGCGGACCCGAACCAGCAGCAAATTTGACACCGGTTCTTCGCGTGTTGCGAGGCTTGAAGGATACCACCTCGGACGCTAGATCTGGGGGTTTTTTGACATCTGGCGCACTAAAAACACTAGGGCTAGTGTCACCAAGCTCTGCAAATTTCCCCTCAAAACCCCCACGGGAACCGCATGGCGCCAAGCTTTCTCGGCCACTCATCTTGATTTCTCGGGCTTGCCGGCAGCATGTCGCTGCCAAGGCCTGATTGCGCAACGCCGATGTGGCTGGAGCCTGCGCGCGCTCAGCCAGTGTATCGGGGACTGCCGCGCAACACCCCGGGAAAACACTGATCGGGCCAGCTCAGTGAGCGCCTAAGAAGCTGCCAGTTGAACCCGGGGCCGGGATCACCTTTGCGACCGGGGGCGATGTGCTCGTGGCCCAGCACCACTTGAATCGTGTAGCGCCGACGCAAGGCCTGCAGCAAACGCAGCAACTGCCGATACTGACGGGCTTCGAAGGCCAGGCCCTCTAAGCCTTCGAGCTCGACACCGATGGAGAAGTCGTTGCAGTTGTCTCGCCCGGCCCAATGCGAGCGCCCGGCATGCCAGGCGCGCTGATCGCAGGATACGAATTGAAGTACGCGGCCGTTGCGGCGAATCACGAAGTGGGCTGAAACCTTGAGCCCGCGCAGGGCCTGAAATTCAGGGTGGGCATCGGGGTTGAGTTGGTTGGTGAACAGCTGAACGATCTCGGGGCCGCCGTATTGCCCCGCCGGCAAACTGATGGAGTGCACCACCACCATGTCGATGACCATGCCGGCCGGCCGGGCCCCGTGATTCGGCGAGGGGCAGGCGTGGGCGGCTTGCCACCACCCTGCGCTCCAGACAGTGCGGCGCATGGTGGTTGGCTAGGGCGTGTTAACAAATACCTGGCCCCTGCGCTGGCGCTGCAAAGGGCCCAGAGGTAGGCGCAGTCCGCAGCCCGGGGTGGGCCCCCGGGCAAGGGCTGCAACG
>JANMGB010000244.1:0-13732 GCA_031374415.1 Burkholderiales bacterium | reverse complement strand
GGTGCGCAGTTGGGGGCTGCGCGCCATGTCGGTCAATAGGTGGCGTACGCCTTGACGGAAAGGCTCACGCGTGGCCGGCCTGACATGGTTGGTGGTTGTGGCCAGGCGGTTGAGAAAGTCGGTGAACGCCTGCGCGCCGTCCTCGTTGGCAAAGGCCCGCCAGGCTTGTTGTTGAGCCTGGGCTTCAGGGGCCTGGTCGAGCCATGCGGCAACGGCATCCCCCAGGGGGGTTGCCGCTTGATCTGGGCGTGCACTCGGCTCGGCGATCTGCGCGATGGGCGCTGCACGGCCAGCTGCCTGGGCCGTGGCCCTGCCGTCGGCCCGGTGTGCCGGATCGGCTTGAGTGCGGTTGCTGCTGTCTATCAAGTCAAAACACACACGCGGCCCGTAGTTGTAGCGACCGATCTGCTCTGAAATCCCTCGGCGAACCTGATCGGGATTTGGCAGGTGTCCCAAGGAAATCCACACCTCGGCCCCGCCTTCCTGTCCCAGGCGCATCGTCCAATGTGGGAGAGTATCAATAATACGCAAGGGGTTGGCGCTCAAATTCAAGCGCAAGGTGCTGTCGGGCATGGGTTGCGAGATATCGACAATTTGATTGTGGGAAAAGTCGGCTTCCCGCAAACGTGATCCGGCGATGGCCGGCAAGGCCGTGAAGCGACATCCCCTGGCAGTGAGTCTGCGCAGGAATTCAGGCATCCTGGGGAGCGCGCTGAGTGGATTTTCGCTGACATTGAGGGTCTCAAGGCGACTTCCATCGGGGAAGGTCTTCAATCGCCGAAGACCGCAATTCTGCGCATCAAGAACCTTCAAGGAAGGCGCCAGCCTTGGCAAAGTACGCAGTCGAGTATTCCCGCTGACGTACAAGCCCTCCAGTGTTTCAGGTAAGTGCGGCAGCTGCTCAAGCCCACAGTCATTGGCATACAAGGTGCGCAGTTCGGGGGGCAGCGAAGCGAACCCTGTGAGACCTGGATTGCCATTCACCCGCAGGACACCGGTGAGAGGCACGGGCGGAAGTGCGCCCTCCAGGTTCAGGTTCGACAAGTCGAGCGCGCTGCCCGGCGATTGACAGCTTCTGACCCGCTGGAGGGCGACCCTGCGTTGTTCTCGTTGCTCGTTTGACACTTGGGGATCCGAGGCCCAGGTCTCCCATTGCCGAATCAATGTGGGGTCATCCCGTCGCCCCTGTGGAGGGCTGAAAATGACGAATGTCCCAGTGCCTGCGTTGGCTCGGCGCCCAATGTCTTGGCGAATGGCCTCTGGCAGGTGCCATACGGAAATTCGCACCTCAGCTCGATGGGTTTGCCAACCGACAGTGCCGCCGCCCTCGCAGCGCCAAAAAGACTGCCGCAGCTGCAACATCCAATCGGGCAGGTGCGTGATGGGGTTGCCGGTCAGATCCAGACGCCGGATATTGCGTCCCGTCGGTTGGGATAAATCACTGATCTGGTTGCAGGAAAAGTCGATATCCCTAAGACTTTCAGGTGTGCGGGGCAGCGCGGTGAAGTGGCAGCGGCTTGCATTGAGGGAGCACAGCGTTGGGCTCAGCGAGATCCCTGTGAGACCTGCGTTGCCTGAAACGTTGAGAGATGAGACGTGCTTTGGCGTGGGTGGAAGCTCACCTTCCAGATCCATGCTAGACAAATTGAGAAACGGAATCGGTCGCAGACCCAACCATTCCGCCAACGGATCCCTGGCCAGCCAAGGGAAAGTGTTGTCCAGGCGCTCGTTCCGACAAGAAGCGACGACCTTGCGGACAGCGGCTTTGCGACAGTCTTGTTGCTGACCGGACACGCTGGGGTCGTTTGCCCAGGTTCGCCATTGCTGGATGAGGGCTTTATTTCTTTGGGCCGGTGTGAGTGGTTGGATGACAGCCTCGGGGGCCTGCTGTCGCCCATTGCCACTGAAGAGTACACGGCTTCGGGCCCCCGCCGCTTGCGTGCGGCGCGCCTGAGCGTCCGCTTGTTGCTGGGCTTCGGTGGGTTCTTGCGGTGCAGCACCTGGCCGGGCACCTGGCGCGCCTCCCCTCGCTTCGGGCGCGCGCGCCTCAGAGGCTGTCCTCCTTTGGGGGGGCGGGGCGGTACGTGGGGTGAATGTCGTGTTATTCATCAAAAAACTCGCAACGCTGCGGAACTGGCCGGAGCATCTTACGCTGATCGATCTGGTCTGGGGAAGCTTGCTCACCGCGGCAGTCGCGGGCGCAGGAAAGGCTGCCAGGGACTGGGCATCGAAGGCCTGAGCTCAATGGTGCAGCACGCCGCCCGACTGTTTCGGGCGTAGTCGTGACGCCTGAGAAGTCCCGTGGCACCCCGCTGGCTGAGCAGCTTGCGAAGCCGTAGAGGGCCGTCGGATGCGGCGACAATGCAGACGCCTCGGGTTTTCCCCTGTGACGTTTTCAAGAACGCCGCAGGCCCCGCTTCTGCGCGATCGCCGTTGGTGCTCTGCGCCAACTCGCTAAGTGGTTGATTTCCCACACCCGGAGTTGGCGCCCCCACCTGGCACCGCGCTCGCATAGATGGCTGCACTTCTCTGACGTGTTGTCATCGCTAACTGAACCTTTTTTCTGGAGTCACTCATGCTGTTGAGATTAATTTGCACCGCTGCGGCCGCTGTCGCGTTGTCTGCCGGCGCCCATGCCCAAGAGGTCGTGCGCTTGGGGAACCTGAAACTGGCGCATTACGGTGCCGTGTCGTACATGAAAGAAATTGCGCCTCAGTGCGGTATCAAGATCGAAGAAAAGGTGTTCGCCAAGGGGTTGGACATCATGCAAGCCATCATTGCGGGTGAGTTGGATGCTGGGGCCAGCGCCTCTGAAGCGGCCATTGCGGGCCGTGCCAGTGGCCTGCCCATCCTCGTGGTCGCCGGCTTTGCAACAGGCGGGGCACGGTTGGTCGCACGGCCTGAAGCGGGCATCAAATCGATCGCTGACCTCAAAGGCAAGCAGGTCGGCGTGACACGCGGCGGCATTCAAGAGATTTTGTTGTTTGCTGAACTGGCCAAAGCAGGCTTGAGCGTCTCGGACCAACCCGGCAAAGACGTGCAAATCGTCTACCTCAGTTTCCCGGATCTGAACCAGGCCCTGCTGAGCAAGAACCTGCAGGTCATCATGCAAACCGAACCTCAGTCGTCGCAAGCAATCAACAACAACTTTGGGGTGGAAGTCATGAAGCCCTACAACACGGCCATCGGCTCGCCAGTGCGCACCTTGGTCATGACGGAGAAGTTTTACAAAGAGCGCCGCCCCGTGGCCGAGAAGTTCATGCAGTGCTTTGTGCGGGCGACCAAGGCCTTCATTGACGACCCCAAGCTGGCGTCACGGTATGTGCGTGAGACGATGTTCAAAGGTCAGGTCACGGAGCTTGACTTCGATACGGCCATCAGCAACGCGCCTTACAGCTACGACATCACCGCCGAGCACATTCAGATCACGGGCGATTTGATGGCCAGCACCGGCGTGGGCAAGTTCGCTAAAGCACCTGTTGCAAAAGACTTCGTCAAGACCGATTTACTCGACGAAGCCAAGAAAGTGGTGGGCGTCAAATGAGCCCCGCAGCCCGCAAGGGCTTGCTGCGCGATGGCGCAGTCGGCCTGATTGTCCCCGTGGTGCTGCTGTCGGTGTGGCAAGCGGCTGTGGCCTGGGGCTGGGTGAACCCCCAATTGCTGCCCTCACCTGTGTCGGTGGCCGTCAAGTGGTGGGAGTACCTGCTCTCGGGGGAGCTATGGCGAGATGCCGTGGGCAGTTTGTACCGGGTATTGGTGGGCTTTGGTGTGGGGACTGCCTTGGCTTTGCCTGTTGGGCTGCTGATGGGGGCAAGTCCCTTGATGATGCGCCTGATGAACCCATTGCTGCAGGTGCTGCGGCCCATTCCCCCGATTGCCTATATTCCCTTGGCGATTTTGTGGTTTGGATTGGGCAACCCCCCTGCAGTGTTTCTGATTGTCATTGGGGCGTTTTTTCCCGTGTTGATGAACACCATTGCCGGGGTGCGCCATGTGGACGGCATTTACCTTCGCGCAGCACGCAACTTGGGCGCCAGCCAAGGCACCATTTTCTTGCGCGTGATATTGCCGGCAGCCACGCCCTATATCTTCTCGGGCATGCGCATTGCCATGGGCACGGCCTTCATCGTGGTGATCGTGTCAGAGATGATCGCAGTCAACAACGGTTTAGGCTTTCGCATCTTGGAAGCACGAGAGTATTTTTGGTCCGACAAGATCATTGCAGGCATGCTGACCATCGGCTTTTTGGGCCTGGGCATTGACAGTGTCATGAGCAGCCTGAACAACTATTTGCTGCGCTGGCACCGCGGCCTGGAGCACTGACATGGCACAGATCAACATCAATGGGGTGGGCAAAGTTTTTTCAACCTCGACTGACGAGGTGGTGGCTTTGCGCGACATTCAGCTGCAGATTGAGCCCGGTCAGTTCGTGTGTCTACTGGGCCCATCGGGCTGCGGCAAATCCACCTTGCTCAATGCCATCGCAGGCTTTGCGCTGCCCAGCCAAGGCACCATCACCGTGGGCCCTACCCAGGTGAGCGCACCCGGGCCAGACCGCGGCATGGTGTTCCAGGAGTACGCCTTGTTTCCGTGGATGACGGTGGCGCAAAACATCGCCTTCGGCCTGGAAATCAAAGGCACGGGCCGCGCCGAGATCACCCGAGAGGTTGATCGCCTGCTCGATGTACTCAAGCTCAGCGACTTCAAAAATCGCTACCCCAAAGACCTCTCGGGCGGGATGCGCCAACGGGTGGCCATTGCGCGGGTGCTGGCACTGGACTCGCCCGTGATGCTGATGGATGAGCCCTTCGGCGCCCTGGATGCGCTCACCCGACGCTCGTTGCAAGACGAGTTGCTGCGCATCTGGGGTGAGTTGCGCAAGACGATTGTGTTCGTCACGCACTCGATCGAGGAGTCGATCTATCTGGCCGACCGCATTGTCGTCATGACCTATCGGCCCGGCACGGTGAAGCAGGACGTCATGGTCAATATGCCACGGCCACGCGACCCATCGTCAGCCACGTTCAATGAGCTCAAGCGCAGTTTGTCGCAGATGGTGATGGAGGAACAGATGCGCCATGAGCAAGCCGAGCGCCGAGCCGTGACGACCGACTGAGCCCATGGCGCCCGTACCCCCATGCCCGCAGGGGTCATCCAAGGGATGACCTCACCCTGACCCTCCGGCGCCGTCAACCAGCTGGTCAAACCGAGCGCCGGCGCTGTGAAGTCGGAAGTCGGTGGGCGGTGCCAATGCTTGCGAGGGTCCGAGCCAACTCACGGCCCAGCCAACCGCCACTGCCGTATCGCGGGATATGGAGTTGGTCGGCGCGAGAAGCCCATCAAGCAGGAGGCGGTGCTGCTGTTCGCGCGCGAATTCGCGTCCATGGGTTTCGAAGAGCTGATCGTGAGCAGCAAGCACCATGTGTTCGTAGCGGATGAAGTCGCTGGCAAAAGGCGGCCAGTGGTCACGGTCGAACCTGATGCGCCGAGATGCGGAAGTGACGCTGTGCGGCGTCGTTTGACCTTTGACGACCACGCACTGCGTTGTTCCCAATGCGGGCATGGGTGGTGGCGAATCGAACAGGCGGTTCATCAAAAAACTGACATAGGTTTGAAACCCCGGCCTTCAGGCCGGAGAGCCCCGAAGGGGCGATTCGAAGGTAGGGGATGCAAACCCCTTCCAACAGCCTACACACCGACCTTTAGGTCGGTCGAATGTTTGCTCATGGTCAGAACATGAGGGCGTACCGCTGCTGTTGCGTACGCTGGCTGGCTTTTGGCAATGAACTGACCAGCGCTAAGGTCAAGGCCAAGATGGTGCTCAACGGCGACTATTTTTCGCACGTACTCAGACCAGCGTTGAGTCAGGTATCGCTGTGGTTTGCGCCTTGCCCTGACCTCTTCCATCAAGCGTGCAGCACTGCCCTATTTAAATAGGACACCTATCTATCGACGCCCTGCAACGACCTCGCCACCCGGAAGCCGAGGTTGTGACTTCGAAAGCCGCGAGAGCTGCGGCTGCGGGCCGCTGAACGCAGACTATTGCCGTCCAGGTCCATCCCCCCCCCCCGAATCACACGCAATGCAACCTGACCTCTTCTGTTCCAAGGCGACCCATCCGAAGGCGCCCCTGAGTAGTTTTCGTGCCAAACGTCCTGCACCCATTCGAGCACATTGCCGTTCATGTCATACAAGCCGAACGGATTGGGCGGGAACTGCGCCACGGGCGCGGAATTCACCCATTTGTCAGCGCCCTTAGCCCAGCCCTCGCAGCACTGATCCTTGCCATAGTTTGCATTCGAGCGACTTGCCTCAGAGCCCCACCAGTAGGCCGCCTGGGTCCCAGCGCGTGCGGCGTACTCCCACTCAGCCTCACTGGGAAGCCGGTACTTTTGGCCTGATGTCTCACTCAACTTGAGGAGAAAGTCGAGGGCCTCATCCCAGCTTACATTTTCAACCGGGCACTGGTCACCACATTCGCTGAATCGACTGGGGCTGCTGCTACCCATCAGCGCGCGCCATTGACCTTGGGTGACCTCGGTCTTGCCAAGCAGGAAACTGGCCACCTTCACCTGGTGCTGCGGCCCTTCAGCGTCTGATCGCCCCGTCTCGCCTGGCGCTGAGCCCATCAAAAAGGTCCCCGCTGGAATGCTGACCATTTCGGGGCAAGCATCGCAATCCTTACGGGTTGCACCGGGACTCGCAAGCGCAGCCGACGACAACTCCCATGCTGCAAACAAACAAACCAATAACCACTTTGGCCGAAGATTTCCCACGGACAGCTCCAGATCGTCAGATTGCGTCAACCAACAAAGACCTGCCGGACCTGCGCAGGGGCGATGTACCAACCTCTCAATACGTCAGCCGGGAGTGGTTCCGTCGTGCCAGCATCGGCCGTACGTGTCCCGGACTTCGCAACTGCTTCATTAAGCATATGCTGACGCACTTGGCTACAGGGGAACGCCGAGAAAAAGCTGTATTCTTTAGCGCATTCCTTGTTTTTCCGGCGTCCAGGCTATTTTTCCCAACTGTCTTTGAGCGTGGTGGAGCGGTTGAATACCAGTCGGTCGGGGCTGTGCTCGACGCGGTCGGCCACAAAGTAGCCGTGACGTTCAAACTGAAAACGCTCATCCGCCTGCGCCTTGGCCAAGCTCGGCTCGACAACGGCTTGCACCACACGCCTGCTGTGCGGGATGAAGACGGTCAAGCCTTGAGGCCCCAGAGCTACTCTTCGTCCTCGTCATACTGGCCAAAGAGGTCGTCGCCGGGCTCAGGCAATACAACGTCACGCGGCACGAAGGAGGAAAGAATCTGGCGCCATTGCTGGCGGGTGGCATCGCTCAATCCCAGGGGCTGCGTCAGGGTGACAAACAACAGGTAGCGATCACTGAGTTGAATCAAGCCGACGCATTGTTGCACCGGGATCTCGTCCAGTTGGTACGAGACCTCCGTGGTCAAACAAACGGGCTGAAAGGCTCCCGATGCGGTAATGGGTAAACGAAATTCTTGCAACGCCTGCTGACGAAAATTGACGGCATCATCAGCCACCGCTTGCAGCTGTTTGAGCAAACACTCACTCAAGGTTTCGTCAGGCTCTTTGGAGCCTCGCGACAGCGACAGGGTCACGTCGGGGCCGTCGTCTTGCACCAGGGTCAGCATGTGCAGGGTGCGCTCTTGGCTAACGCGCAAGGTCAACTGACCCTCATTGAAAACATAGGCCGACGCGACAGGCAGCACCTCGTTGGCGGCAGTGGTCTGTACCTTGAATGGACGTGGGGGTTTGGGAGTCATGTGGGCAACGTTGGGTTGGGACATCAGGGCCGACCTGAGGCAGACCAGCACGAGCGTGCAAGGATATCCGATGGATACTCACCTGAGATCGGCAACGCGGCCCTCAAGAGGGGATTTGGCAGAGTGCAGGGGTGTTCGTCTTGCAGGTCAATTGAACCGCAGCCAGCGTAGAAGGGTAAGTTACAGGCCCTAAGCAACAGGGCTCTCTGAAGCGCTGTCGTCAGTGGCCTCATTGAAAGGCTCAGGCGTCAACAACAGCGCGACCCGTTGCCATTCATCAAAATTGCCCAGCACCAGTCCGGGCTCATGGGTGCCCTCAACCTTGTTGACTGCCAGCGCGAGGGTAAAGAGCCAGCGCGCCACGCCGGTGTCCCCACAGGCCAGCCCCGAACACAGAATGTCCTTGTCGGCATCGAGTTCAGTGAAAGTGTCGAACACCTCGTGCAGTTCCACTTGACGGCTGCCGCGGTGGTCGGCGTCAATCGTCAAGTGCTTCACCGAATCGACGGCCACCTTCTGGGCTGCCAACGCATCTTGGATCAGCTGTGGCAGCAGTCCTCCCTTGCCGACACTCACTTTGACATCGGCAGAATGGTCGCGGCGTTTGGTGTGCGCCAGGTACAACCGCGCCAAGGCCGGCGTTCCGGGGTAGTCGGGACTGTCCAGCCAAGCAGGGGTAGCCATCAACAAGGCCGCAGCAGCCTCACCGGGCACGCGCCCCTTGTTGTTGCATGCCGTCATCAAGCCTTGCTGCCCATCCAGCGCACTGACCAGGGATTGACTCAAGAGACTGTCGGAAATCAACACCAACGTCAACCCCGGCACACCATTTTCCAACCACAGGCGTTGCCGCTGCTCAACGACCCCCCAGAAGGCGGCGGCATCTTCTACCGGATGGGCTTGGAAGTGAATGACCGCCTGAGGCGTGTTGGCCATGGCACTGGACTGCCCAGCCGCCTTCAATCCTTCTTCGATACAAGGCGTCATCTGGTGGCGTACCCACTCCTCGGCCGCCTGCTGCCAAATCGGTTGCCAGTGTGCTGGAACACCCAGCTCAATGCGGACAAGGGGCTGAGCCGAGCGTGCACCACCGACCTGACCCAGGTTGGCGGACAGCACAACCCATTGCGAGCGTAAGGCAGTCAGCCTGTTGGCCACCAGTGGCGACAGCAGCGTCATGGCGCGGTACCAGTCGTCGGGCGGGTGGGACCAGGCCGATGCTTGGTGAGTTTGGGCCGCCCCGTTGCCCAAGAAAGCCTCCCACGCGTCGCGCGTCTCATCGACGCTGACCGTTGGCACCTGTGCGACGAACGCGGCGAAGCCTTGGTTGTCAACCAGCTGGGCGTGCAACTCCGGCCTATGTTCGCCCGATGCAGTGGCTTGTTGGCCAACATCCCACTCGGCTCCGAGGCGGGACGCGCCCTCAGCGGCCAATACCAGCGACCACGAGGGCAAAGCCGATGGCGTCGGCGGTGTCTGTGCGGACCGGGCAGGCTGTGGCACCACCAAAGGCACACTGGCAAATGCTCGCAGCTTTTTGACTTGCCACACGCCGATCACCAGCCCCAGCGTCAACACGATAGGCACCGCGACCAGATAGACGACCAGCTCGGCAGCATTGGGCTGCTTATCGTGGACGTGCCATTGCCACAAGGTTGCCAACCACACCATGGCCGCCACCACCACCACCAGTAAGAGAAATTTAACGACTTTGGCCATGATGATCAGTTAGTTACAGCTCCTGGACACCGGGCACCACTGCCGACACGAGGCATCGGACTGAGGCAAGCACATGGCGGAAATCTGGAGGGTTTTCAATGCCACGGCTCTTGAAGAACCCGACGCGAGAGTTTAATGCGTGCATCGGGGCGGAAGGGTTTGAATTTGCCGCCCAAGGCCGCACAAAGTCGTCTCAAGGCTTGGCAAAACCATGAACAAGCCGGCAACCCGCCTTCACTTCACAGTTGCGCCCCAAACCCCCCGTGACACCCGGTTGCTCAAATAACGCATCGGCCCAATACACTCGCCTCGACATGCAGGTCTTCCAATGAGTCTGCATGGCGGCCTTGGTGATTAACGAGGTCGGGGTCGGCGCCGGCTTGGCGTAAGGCTTTCATGGCGCCAGTTTTCCCATGTTGTGCCGCAAGCATCAATGCCGTCTGGCCTTTGGTGTTTTGGGTATTGATGTCTGCGCTGCTGTGTTGAATCAATGCCTGAACGGCCTTGGTGTGGCCGTGTTCGGCACACAGCATCAAGGGGGTATTGCAAAGGGTGGGGGTGGGGGCGGTGTGGGATTGCTGGGCGAGCATGGTCGCCTCCAAAATGATCGAGGCGGTGGCGTTGTTGAACCTTCCATTGGCGATCATTGCGGCGGTTTGGCCTTGATTGTTTTCAAGCGTCAGATCGGGCTGTTCATCGATCAGGGCGATCAACATGTCCAGGCGCCCTCGGGTCGCGGCGAGCATGGTGGCGGTCATGCCCGCAAAATTTTGGGCATTGATGTTGATCTCGCGGCTGGCCAGCAGCTCGCGAAGAAGCCCGGCATCGCCTCGCCGTACACAGCGCATCAAGTCGGTTTCACCCGCTGCGCGGGCTGCGGTTTCCAGCAGCCTTGCTGCGTTAATGTGGCCTGTCCGCTTGGCAATCACCGCGGCCGTGCGGCCTCGCTCATTCTTGATGCTCACATCGGCCCCCCCGTGGATCAGGGCCTCCAGGGCATGCATGTCGCCCACCGCTGCGGCTTCCATGGCGGCGGTGACACCTCGTTGGGCTCTGAGGTTGACGTTCCCACCCGCATTGATCAAAGCTTGCAAGCCGTCGTGGCATCTGCTGCGGGCAGCGAGGTGCAGCGCCGTTTTGCCCTCGTGATTTTGAATGTTCGGGTTGGCATGGCCTTGAATCAAGGCATCCACGGTGCCCGCATGCTTGCCTTGCGCCGCAATCATCAAGGCGGTCATGCCCGATGAATTCTGGGCATCGATGTCGATGCGGTCTTGTTGGATGATTTTCTGAATGGCGTGGACGCTGCCAATGTGGGCGTACGCCATCAGGGAAGTTTCCTGGGTGCCGGGCGCGGCCGCTTCGAGCGCGTTTGCGGCATCGGTGTGGCCTGCATGCCGGGCGATGTCCAGGGCCGTATGACCCTCGCTGTTGGTGAGTGTCAGATCAGCCCGCGCCTGTGCCAGTGCGGCCACGGCGTCAACATGCCCCCCCTGTGCGGCCAGCATCAGGGCGGTGTGGCCGGTGGCGTTTTGGGTGTTGAGGTTTGCCGCGCTGTGCAGAGTCAGTGCGCGAACGGTTTGAGCGTGGCCCTGCCGCGCGCACAACATCAGCGCGGTGTCCCCCTGCGGGGTGGTCCTTTCCGTGTTGACCTGGGCCTTGAGCAGCAGGGGCACGACACTTGCTTGACCGTGGTGTGCGGCCAGCATCAAAGGTGAAAACCCCTTTGAATCCAGGGCTTCGATGTCGGCCCCATGGCGGATCAGGGTGTGCAGGGTTTGCGGGCAGCCAAACTGTGCTGCCAAGTGCGTCACAGGATCAATTTGCCATGGGCCCAGCGTTCTTTTTTCAAACAATTCAGCAAACTTGACCAACCACCCATCATGCAGGCCCTCCAGTTGCGATTGATCATGAAAATCGAGCAGGTGCCGAGCAATACTGCCAAAGACAACGCTTTGGCCGCTTGGTAAAACCCGGCTGTCGTTCAATGCTTTGATCATTTCATCGGGCGACGCCGCCAGCAAGTCCCGGGCGCTCAATTCGTCGCATTGTCCGCCTTGGTCGAGCCAGTAAAGGTCACCCAACATTTTGATGGCGCCTTTTTCAGGGTCATTGGTTAAACTGATGGCATGATCGTAGTCAACAATATCTTCTTCTTTGAGCGTCTCTATAAAATGCTTGGCAATCAAGGTGGGCTGTCGCGCAAAATGATATGAATAGGTTTCTGGGTTGGCAATCAAATAATTGCTTTCCGGAACCTCGCCAAACTCATTATTCAATACGGCCTGCTTAAGGTCATTACTGCGGCTGAAAACATCAATCAGGCTATCGCCACTGACCGGTTGACTCACATCCACCTGCTGTGCCGCCTTGATTTGATGAAGGTAGCCGTCAGCCATGACTTGTGTCAATGCACTCGGATTGATTTTTCTCAATACCATTTCCTTACATTGCTCCAGCTGGCTGTCTGAAATATCATGTTTTGCAATATAACTGAATGGGTCGACGCGTTCAGGAACCCCAATGTCTGGGGCCATGTGATTGAAGTAATTATTGATAAAATGAACCTCACTGCTGATGGAGTGTCCCGGGTGGAATTGGCGAACATGCTCTGAAATCAAGGCCTCCATCATTTGTACTTTGGTACGGTAGACAGCGCCTTTGATGCCTGCTGTCGATTGTTTTAAGCTGGAGATGGCATCTTGCACGGCGGTCAGCACACCACCAGAGCATTTGTCCATGGCCCCTGCCATCGTAGTGACCGCGTTCAGGCGCTTTTGCAGCGGAATTTTGTCATTTTGCAGCAGGCTGTCGAATTCATGGAACATCTCCTTGCCGGGCCCATACATCATTTCTTTGTGCGAACTAAAAAAATCCACATTCAAATTACAAATATGACTTTTGAGGGCATTTAAATTATGCTCAATATCATTCAGGCAATTTTCAGAAAGCGCGGGGGTTGCCTTTTCTGAATTTTCTCTGCTGAATGTAATGGTGCGATCAAGCAAGGCAGAATATTCTGCTTGGCATTGCTTGACGGCCGCATTTTGCGCAAAACTTGAAGGCGATATTTTATGATACTGCGCACTGGATAATATGGTTGGCTTGGGAAATTGGGGCGCTAGCGTGATGGGCTCCCGGGTGTACGGCTTCGCATCGAAAAATTTTGATGTGAATGAGACGGTGTATGTCATTGTGAATGCCTGAGCAATAATGAACTATTCAAAATCAAACGGTGCTGGGTGGGCAGGGCCATCGCATGAAGGAGACGGCCATTTCCGTGGCAAATGAGAGGCCCGCAAATACCTGATACCGGCATGAGCAAAGGCCCAAAGGCAGTAGGGGAAGGATTTTTGGAGGCGTTTGAGGATCTGGAGGATCCAAGAAGTCGCAGATGCGAGCATCCGCTGGAGGAATTGTTGCTGGTGGCACTGTGTGCGGTGACCGGTAGAGCCGACAGCTGGGTGAGTGTGGTGAGCTGGGCGGTGCTCAAGGCAGATTGGCTAAGGAAGTATCTGCCCTTTACGAACGGGATTGCGTCGCACGACACGTTTTCTCGAGTCTTCGGGATGCTCGAAGCGGCCAAGTTTGAAGCCTGTTTTATTCGGTGGATGCAGCACATCTGCCCGAACCTGAAGGGTCGCACGATTGCGATCGATGGCAAGAACTTGCGTGGCTCTCATGATGGTGAACAAGGCATGCTTCACCTGGTGTCGGCTTGGCACTGCGAGGCGGGACTGACGTTGGGGCAAGTTAAGACTGAGGCCAAAAGCAATGAGATCCGAGCTATCCCGGAATTGTTGGACAGCCTGGACATACAACATGCCACAGTGACCATCGATGCCATTGGGTGTCAGCGCGAGATCGTTGATGCGATTGTGAGCAAAAAGGCTGACTTTTTGGTGGCAGTAAAGAACAACCAGCCCAGTCTGGCTCAAGCGGCGGAGTCAGTGTTTGTCGGCCCCCCCGTGCCAATATGACCTGCGCCACCTACCCCCGAGAGATTAGCGAGCAACGAGGTAGGTATGAAGATCAAAGATCAAGCCAAGGACACGATGAACATTGTGCACAGTTTGCCCGATCCTGGCGCATTGCTGGGAGCCCGTAGGGCGACTGGCGATGCGCCAGGATCGGCGCCACCGAGTCCCGACTCCGAAGTCGTCCCTCGTGCCACGCGCAGGCATTTCTGCAACGCAGAACGCCGCCGCATTCTGCTCGCCGC
>JANMGB010000217.1:0-16470 GCA_031374415.1 Burkholderiales bacterium | reverse complement strand
CGTCGGCTGCACTCCACCCGCGCTCGCTCATCTGTTGGAACATGCGGTACGCGTCCGGGCCCGCATACGCGTTCCAGGCCGCGGAGATTTGGGCTAACTCTTGTGGCGTTCGAGCACCGCTCGCCGCAGGCGAGGGCGTGGCGGCTGGCGCGGCAACCGGGGCGGGTGCCGCAACGGGTGCGACTGGGGCCGGGGCAGCCACTGGCGCCGGGGCCGGTACTGGTGCGGGCTCAGCCACTGGCGCTGGCGCTGGCGCCGCTTGCGGCGCCACGGGGTCAGGCACCGCTGCGGGGGCCTCAGGGCTCGTCGTGCCAAAGGCTTGAATGGGGCGATCAGGATCATCGATCACACTGCGCCGGGGAGCAGCCATGGTCTTGAGCGCGTTTGACGACTCGTCCACGCGGCCATCCGCCACATAGTCCGAATCCCCCCACAACGCCCTCACCGCCTCATCCCGCGGATCCAGAAAGCTCGGCGTCAGCCCCGCATCGCCAAACGAGCCCGCCGCTGCGGCCGACGCCATCGACGCACTGCCCGCCAGACTCGTCGCCTTCTCAGCCCAGTCCTGCTCCATCAGCCTGCGCAGCGGGCTTTCGCCCCTCACCACCCAGTCCTGCTCTTGCCACCCAAATACTGCCGCCATGCCGTCCTCCAATATCTTGTTTGGGGCTCGCGGCCTGCGTCAGGTTGCGAGCGCTGGTCGGCCACGCTTTGCGGCTCGACTTTGATTATCTTGGCTCTTGTCTTGGTCTCTGTGCCTCAGGGCTCACCCCCCTCAGCCTTGCTTAACGACCATCGTCTGCAATCCTTCTGAGAGCTTGGTGCTTACCTTCGCAAACGCATCGGCAATGCCCACCTTCGCTTGTACGTTGAGCAGCTCTACCGTCACATCACCAGCAGTCACCCCGGAGCCCGGTTGGTGCGATAGGTTGAGCTTGGTCATCAGCCGGTCCATGTCGTTGGCATAAAAGCCGTGTTGCAGCCCTTGCGAAAACTGCCCCGCCAAGGCTTGCATGTTCATCGCCGATGTCGGCGCTGGCGTCTCAATGCCGGGCAGCTCAATCGCTGCACCACCGCCCGTCGCACCCGCCGCTGTGGGCTCCAGTGTGCGCAGGTCAATCGACTCCATTTGCATGCGGTGACGCTCAATCGCCGCCGAGGGGTCGCTCGGGGTGTTGCTGATGGCCGCTACCAGGTCTTGATTCATTTTGAATGTCCTTCAAACATCAGGTGTCGCTTGGGGTTCAGAGCCCCAGCCTGAACCGGACCAGTAGGTCCGGCCACAGGCCGGGATTCCAACGCCCGGGGATAAGCACTCGCGCGCTCTCCTCGCAGCGTTTGGGGCGCTTATTGGCCGGTCTGAGACCAGCGGTTGTACGCCTTGGCCATGATGTTTTGCACACCGTCCGTAACACCCAAGGCGGCCTGAGCCTGCAACAAAGCAGCAGATTTTGCGCCCGGCTTCATGGTGTCGTCCGCCAAAAGCGCTGTCATCTTGTCAAAGATCCCATCACGTGCAGCGCCGAGTTGAGAATTGACTGTATCGATACCCGTTGTAGCCATTTTCGTTCTCCAATAAAAAAACAAATCGCGCGGCTTGAAATAGGCCCTGTGTGACGCCCCGCGCGGCAATCACACAGAGTTTGAGAAACTTCAGGGCGGAGGATCCAGTTTGTTGAGATCGACCTCGGGTGCGCCAGTGGACCGGTCGGCTACTTTCACGTCCGCATTGAGCGCGACTTGGCGGCTGTCTTGGCCTTGGCGTACCACCAGGTGGGTGGCGCGAATTTTGAGCAGCACCGCGCCGCCGGGTAAGGTGCCGCCTTCAAAGTAGCGGGCCCCGTCGCCCAGCACAATCGATGACAGGCTGCCCAGCCGGATGGAGCGGACGTCGTAGTGCAACTTTTGCGCCTTTTGAATTTGGTCCATGCCGGTGACGGACACGCCGCCTGGCGCTCCATCGGCCCGCGTGAAATGCAGCGTGACCGGTGAGCCAGCGTCTATGCCTTCTTCAGCGCTGGCCTGCTCTCTGAGTTGATCGATCAGGCGCAGCTCTATCGCGCGCACGGTGGGCAGGTCTTGGAGCAGGCGCCGGATCAGGGGATCGATTTTTTCCAGGTTGGTCCGGCTGTCGGACACACTGAATCGCCCCTGGCCCAGGTAGCGCAGCCGCCACTGCTCGCCCGCAAAGCCCAGGCGCTGCGCCAGATCAAGCTTGAATTCGTCGACGGCAATCCAGCTGTGAGTGGCTTGGATGCCTTTTTGCATCAGCGCGGCCTCAAGCTGAGGGCCCTGCGCGCGCTCGGGCAAGTAGCCGCTGATGACGACGCGGTGCTCTCCTTGGGGGTCGGTTTGCAAGCTCAAGTCTCGCCCCCAGGGCCCCGCCGCCACGATGGCCTTGGCGTCTTGGAGGGCCTTGTGCGAGGCTGGCGCTGTGCTGTGGTGGGGCTGCATTTGCACCCACCCCCAATAGGCCCCCATCGCCAACAGGGCCACGAGCAGCACGGACACCCAGAAGATGCCCGCCAGCACATGGGTTGGGGCTGCCTTGTGTTTGCGTGCGGGCTCGCTGGGCGTGCGGCCCAGGGACTGCAACAGCTTGGCCCAGCCTGTGGGCTCGACGCTCTGCGCTTTGGACGCTTTGGACGCAGCAGGCCGACCTGTTGCGCCAGCCCGGGGGGCTTGCTTGTGCGCCGGTGGATGGATGTCAGCCCAGCGGATGGTGGCCGTGTTGGCCACACAAAATGAGACGTCACCCAAGCTCAGGACATCGCCGCAGAGGATGGCTCGGGTTTGTTGGGGGGGCACCCAGGTTTCGCCAACCCACAGGTCGCCCGCAATGGCCAGAACGGTCCAGCCGCCCTGGCTGACACGCACCAGGCAGGCATGCGGCTCAGGACGCCCGACGTCCAGCACGACATCGCATTCGTCCACCATGCTGCCGACAAGCAGGCGCTGGTGGCGGATGCGCGCTTGACCCCCCGACTGCGTCCCGTTGAGCACCCGCAAAACCAGCTCAGCTGGCGCAGGTGCCTGGCCCCGCGTGGTCGAGGCCGGCCGCCGTGCACGTGAGCCAGCCGCCGCCAGCTGCGCGGACCGGCCGGCAGAAGGTGGCACAGGTAGCTCAGCTTGGAGGGACTTCATGGGCTCAGGCTCAGCGAACAACGGTCAAAATGACGGGCTCTCGGGATGGCGCACGGGTGTCGCCTGGGAGTACAAAACCAATCGGGGGCGCAGGCGCAGGCATCGCCTGCGGTGACAGGGCCACAGGCGCCATCGCCGCAGGCACCAAGGGCATGGGTGGCGTTGACGTTGGGGCTGTTGCTGCAGGGTTGAGTGCCGGTGTCTGAGCAGGTGCGGGTGCAACAGATGCCGGCGCCGGTACCGGTACCAGGGCGTTGGACGACGGGGTCAGGGAGGCGGCAGGCGCCCCCGTGCCAGGGATGTCACCAGGTTGCACCAAGCGCGGTGTGATCATGAACATGCGCTCAACGCGCCGTGCCTCGGTGGTCTTTTGACCAAACAACCAACGCAGGCCGGGCATCTCAGACAACACCGGAACACCACTCTTGACGGTGGATTTTTGATCGATGGTGTAGCCGCCGATGAGCAAGCTTTGGCCATCGCCCACCACCGCTTGGGTGGAAATGGCGTTGCGGTTGACGACTGGGATTTGGTCCACGGTGTTGCCGCCGTTGGTGTTGCCGTCTTCGATGCGGATGGTGAGCTTGACGCGCGAGCCCTCGGCATCTTCAACCAGGGTGGGGGTGACGCGCAGGGTCAAACCCAGCGAGACGTTGAACAGGTCGGCCTGGTCACGGCCGGCCACACGGACGTAAAAATCTTGGGTGCTTTGAAGTACAGCCTCGGTATTGTTGAGGGTGAGCACGCGGGGCTTGGAGATGAGGTTGGCATCGCCGTTTTGTGTCAACGCGTTGATGCGCGCAATGAAGTTGGTGCGGTCTGAGCCAAACAGCAGCGTGCCCACCAAGCCCGTGCCTGAGGAGCGGGCTGGCAGACTGTAGAGCAGGTTGTTGGCGATGGTGCCCGCCCCGCTGCCGGTGCCGGCCAGACCGTTGGGGGAGGAGGTGACGTCAGCCCGTTGTCCGTGCAGTCGCCAGTCCACACCCAGTTGGTCAGACTTGTCGTGCGACACATCAATCACGGTGGCTTCGATTTCAAGCAGCGGCATGCTGATGTCGAGGTCGGCAATCAAGCGTTCGTAGATGGCCATGCGGTCTTGCATGTCACGCACGATGACCACATTGATGCGGGGGTCGGCCCGGACAATGGCTTCGGTCGTGGCACGCGCGGTCATCCCATCGACAGCCCCCTCAACCGGAGGTTGTGGGCTGCCGGCGCCCGCAGCGGCAGCGCCATTGACGACGGGATCACGCCCCACGGCCACCTGCCCTTTGCCACGCAGGCCTGGCACGGTCACAGGCAAGGTGCGGTTGCCACTGGCCATCGCGCCATCGCTGCGGGGGGCGCCCATGATCTCGTTGAGGATGCGGGCCACGCCGGGGATGGTGGTCTCAACGCCACCAATGTTGACCACCGTGTCAGCGGCCCGGGCGTGGCGCAGCTTGAACACGCGCGTGTCAAGGAGGTGTGTTTTTTGGCTCGGTGCCGTGGCCACACGGGCCGCCACGTCGCTGACCATTTGCACATATTGGGGCGGGCCGGACACAAAGAGCTGGCCTTCAGTGGCTGAGCTGCGCAATTGAAAACGCGGGTCCAGTAAGCGCATCTCGCGCAAGGTGCGCTCAACCCGCGGCAGGTCGACCGGTTTGACTTGCAGCATGCGGGAATCGACCTCAGAGAGGCTGTAGATGTAGAGCAGGGAGCCGTTGTAGTACCAGGTCAGGCCGTAGGTGTCTGCGAGCTCGCGAAAAATGGTTTCAGCGGTTCCTTGGAGCCGGCCGGTGACTTTGGCGGTGGCCACTGGGGCGCTGATGGAGGCCGAGATGCCGCTGAGCGTGACCAAACGGTTCAAGACGACGTTGAGTGGCTCGTTGCTGACGGGCAAGTCCACGGGCTGACGGCGCCAGGGAATGGGCTCGGCGCTGACCCGTGTGGGCAACGCGCTGAGGATCAACAGGAGGCCGAGCATCCCGATACCCAGCCAGCGATGCGCCCCATGCCAATTGCTGGGGCGGGTACCGAGGGGTTCAACACCGGCGCTCACGCGCGGCAAAACATCAGGACACAACACAAGCACCTCCACAAACAACCAGGTTCAGCGAATCGGGTGGGTCGGTGCACGGCACTCTCAGGCAGTGACTCGTACACCGGCCCCACCGGCCGATGAGGGTGCCCGCGATTAAGGCCCGAAGCCCGTGGCGCTTTGGGCAATCGCGTTGGCGATGCCCTTGTTGACCTCGTTGTATGAAACGGAGTCACCCTCTTCATCAGACTCAGGTTTTTTGAGCATTTGGGTGAACAGGTTGGACAGCACCAGGTACTGGATGGCGGCGTCAGGATCCTGTGCACCTGCCGCTGGCGAGGGGGATGTTGAGTCGACGGGTTCAGGCATGGTCTTCTCCCAAATAATTTACGAGCACTACTGCTCAAAAAAAACAAACTTGGACGCACCCCAATGAGTACGTGAGTTCACTCTAGCGTAGGCGTTAGCTTTTCGGCCCCCCTGAGAAGGGGGGTGCGGTGAGCCCATTTGTAATGACTTGTTGCCAACCCAGGGAATACCTTTGGGTACAGACCCCAATGAGCACCAACACCCCCCATTCAAGCACCCCGATCACCCACCCTGAGAGGCGATTCAGAGATTACATTCCAGCCCATTCACCACGATTGTTGTCAGGTCTGATGGGTGATGCGATTGATACCTTGAACTGCCTGAATTTTTCATCACGCTGTCGTCCTGCTATCGAAAGTCACTCACCATGTCCGCAGCTCGTTTGCATTCGTTGAGCCTGAACACTTGTCACCCTGTCCGCGTGCTGTGGCTGGGCGTGCTGCTGGGGCTGGCGTTGCTGGTCACGGGTTGCTCTAAGCAGTTGCTGGGCTCGCTGGATGAGGGCGCCGCCAACCAGGTGGTCAGCGCGTTGCGCCTGGAGGGCGTGGCCGCCGACAAGTCCCCGGCAGGCGAGAAGTTCTGGAAGGTCACAGTGCCGGATGAGCAGTTTGCTGATGCGGTGCAAATCATGGAGCGGCACAACCTGCCGTCGCAGCAGTTTCAGGGCTTGGGGCAGGTGTTCAAGAAAGAGTCACTGGTGTCGACTCCCACCGAAGAGCGCGCCCGCTTGATTCACGCCATTTCGCAAGAGTTGGAGCGCTCGTTGATGGAGATTGATGGCGTTTTGGTGGCCCGGGTGCACCCGGTGATTTTGCCCCACGACCCGCTCAACCCCAAGCGCAGCGCAGCCACCGCCTCGGTGCTGATCAAGTATCGCCCAGGCATGGATGTGAATGGCCGCGAGTCGATGGTGCGCGCGTTGGTGGCCGCAGGCATTGAGGGCTTGCGTTATGACGATGTGCGTGTGGTCATGGTGCCCGCACAGGCCAATGCCGCCCCCCCCAGCAAGCCCGCTGCGCAAAGCGCGGCGCCCAACTCGGCAAGCGATCTGCAGCGGTTCACGCGAGTGCCGCCGCTCTACCTTGGCGTCTTCATCACCCTGGTGGTCGCCATGGTGTTGTCGTATTTGGCGTTGGTATGGCGGCGGCGGCAACGTGGTGGGCAACGTGGTGGGTTGAAGGGGCGCTGGAACGAGACACTCGACGGCGCGGTGGGATCGCAAGACGGCTCGGAGGCGCGCAGTGCGCGCCGGATGAAAGGGGTGCGATGAGTGCTGTCCTGGCTACGCCGTCCGCACTAGCACCGCCCACTGCACCCAGGGCGCGGGTGTCTGCGCACAGGCTGACAGCTCACGCGCTGGAGCAGGCCGGGCAATTGATGGCGTTCAATTGGCTCGTCGCTGCGCACGCTCACGCGGAGTGGTTGGGGCCGTGGGCACCGCTGCTTGAGCCCCGTGACCAGGTCGATGTGCGCTTGTTGCGCCGCGCCTCGCTGACGCTGCTTGCACGCCATGGCTTGCGAGACAGGTACTTGCCTCGCGTGGGAGAGTATGGGTGGCTGCTGGTTCCACCTGAGGCCCTTTACCCGGTGGCCCACGAGTTGGGTGTGGCCATGCTGGGGGGCTGGATCCGAAACAGCCTTGAGCGTACCCAGGTGGCCCAGCAACTGCGTTTATTGGCTCCGTCTGAACGCTCGACGGCCATGACCTATGCCAACACTTTGAAAGCGCTGCCCTACGCGCCAAAAGGCAAACGCTGGCGCCTTGCCAGACTGGAGCCCAGCGCCGTGTTTGAGCTGGGGGTGGCGTGCCTGGCGGCCCTGTTAACGGACGAGCGCACGGGGAGCAAGCTGCGCTTTTTAATGCGGTTTGCGCCAGGCGTGGTGAGGCCGTTGACGCTCACCCCCGCCCAGCGTGACGAGGCGCTGGCATTGGTCAACACGCATTTGAAGTTGACCCCGCCACGGCGCCAGCTTCAGGGGGTAAGCACATGAGCATGGGACACCTTTATAAGGTCCATCTGCCGCCATCGCCCACCACCGACGAGCCCGGTCAGGGCCCGAGCGGTGCGGGGCAAACCCAGGCACTGATGTTCAGTGGCGCGCGCATTCCGCGCGGTACGTTCAAAGTATTAAGCCTGGCTGATGATGTGCTGCGTGAGGCGGAGGCGGCGGCTGATCAGATCCGCATGCAAGCCAGCGCAGTGGTGGAGCAGCAGCGTCAAGAGGCCCATGCCCTCGGTTTTGCGCAGGGCCGCACGCAGGCGGTGGCGGTGGTCTTGGGGACGCTGGAGGTCGAGCGCCGGCTGCGTGAGTTGTTGTCGCATCGGCTGGCTGACATCGTTGAGCATTGCGTGCGCAATTTGCTGGGTGACATCGGTGAACCCAGACTGATGCGGCAGCGGATTTTGCATTTGTTGGCCACCGCCGGCACGCAGGCCATGCCCATGGTGGCCGCGGGGACGCAGGATCCGGGCTTGGGTACTGTCACGCTGTACGTGTGTCCCGAGCAAGCACCCTTGGCTCAACAGATGGTGGCTGAGTTGAGTCAGGGCGCCAGCGGCGTCATCGCTGGCCTGGTCGTGGTGGCAGATCCCCGGCGCGCACCCGACTCGCTGTTGCTGGAAACCAGGGTGAGCTTTTTGGACTCGGACTTGACGCTGAGTTTGCAAGAAACTCGCGCCTTGGTGCAAGACGCACTGACCCATGCGTTGACGGTGTTGGGATCGCCCGCATGAGCCTGACCCCGCCCCCCCGCCCTTCGCTGGTGTCGCAACTGGACGCCGGGCTGGAGGCGGCTTTGGGGCGGATTCAAGTGCCCGCCGCACAGCGCGGCAAGCTGCAACAGGCGGTGGGGCCGCTGCTGCGGGCCAGTGGCATTCGCGCTGAGGTGGGTGAGCTGTGTGAGCTGCTGGACGGGCGCACCGGCCACTCGCTCAAGGCCGAGGTGATTGGCTTTGATGGCGAGCTGGTGTTGATGAGCCCCTTGGGCAGCCTGCAAGGCCTCAGCAGCGCCACCCAGGTGGTGCCCACAGGCCAGCGTCACACCGTGGCGGTGGGCGACTTTGCCTTGGGCCGCGTGCTCGACGGCATGGGGGAGTGTTTTCTGGATGAAGGGCCGGCGGTGCCTGTCGACGCCCCGCGTCGCGCCGTGAGCGCGCCCGCCCCTGCCGCCTTGCAGCGTCGCCCCATCAGTCAGGCCTTGCCGCTGGGCATCAAGGCCATTGATTCGGTGCTGAGCTGTGGGGTGGGTCAGCGTGTGGGTATTTTCGCCCCGGCAGGCTGCGGCAAGAGTACCTTGCTCTCTATGCTGTGCCGCCACGCCCAAGCGGATGTGGTGGTCGCAGCACTGGTGGGCGAGCGCGGCCGTGAGGTGGGTGACTTTATTCACGAGGCCCTGGGGCCGCAGGCTCGCGCACGCTCGGTCTTGGTGGTGGCTACCTCAGACCGGCCCGCGACCGAGCGGCTCAAGGCGGCGTTCGTGGCCACCGCCCACGCAGAGCATTTCGCCGCGCAGGGCAAACGTGTGTTGCTCTTGGTGGACTCGGTCACCCGCTTGGCGCGCGCCGCACGTGAGATTGGCTTGGCCGCCGGTGAGCCCCCCGCACGACGTGGCTATCCGCCTTCGGCTTTGTCCTTGTTGCCGCAGTTGTTTGAGCGCGCCGGCCTGCTGGCGAACGGTTCGATCACGGCGTTTTATACCGTGCTGGAAGAAACCGATGATGGCGCCGACCCGGTGTCTGAAGAGGTGCGCTCTTTGCTGGACGGGCACTTTATCCTGTCGCGCAAGCTCGCGGGCAAGGGCCACTTTCCGGCCATCGATGTGCTGCAAAGCGCCAGCCGTTTGTTTGACCGTGTGGCGTCTCCCGCGCAAGCTCAGGCCGCACGCCGGCTGCGCGAGATGATGGCCAAGTTCGATGAGGTGGAGATTTTGTTGCGCATCGGCGAGTACCGCCAGGGTAGCGATCCACTGGCGGATGTGGCCGTGCAGCGGCGCGATGCGATTGATCAGTTTTTGCGCCAATCGAGCCAGGCGCAGGTTCCGTATGAGGAGGCGGTGCGCACGTTGATGGCGTTGACGGCGCCGCCTGCGGCTGTGGCACCTGCCGCCTTTGGGGCTGCTGCAACGCCCATTTTGCGAGGCCGCTCATGAATGCCTCTGCCCCGCTGACGCTGCTCACACGCACCCGCGACGCGCGCCGCGAAGCCGCCATCGTCCAGCTGGCCCAGGCGCAGCAACAGGCAGACCTGGCCTGTGTCAGCGCCGAGCAGGCCCACCACGCGCTGCAAGCCAGCGTGCAGTGGCGCACCGAGCTGCTGACGCGCTGCACGCTGGGTCAGGGTCAAACCCTGCGCGAATCGGTCTTGCCCGGCTGCGAGGCTTTGCTTGAGCTGCAGCACCAACACTGGCAACAAGCGCAAGCCGCCCTGCTGGCCGCCCAGGCGCAGTTGCAAACCCAGCGTGAGCACCTCGCCGCTTGCGAGAGAGACTCGCTGCGCCTGCAAGAGTGGCAGCAGTTGCAGACCACCCAAAACCGCCGTGATCTGGCGCGCTTGGAGGATCAGCAAGACGATGAGCTGGTGCGCTCAGGCCGGCACTCAGGGGCACGCCCATGAGCAACTCCAGTGCCCTGGCACCCACCCCGCAGCGCCTGCGCGCCGTGCTGCGTCAGCTCAATCCCACCACACTGGCCCTGCGCAACCGCGCCTTCGCCGCGCCCCCCTGCGTGCTCAGCGACGAGCGGATTTTGGTCTGGCAGGACAGCCCGCACTTGAACCCTGTGGGAGAGTTGCATTGCCAGTCGGGTGAGAACGCGCTGTTCATCGCCGCGGACAACCTCTCGGCCATCGAGCCTCGGCTGGTGGGGCTGGAGTCGTTGGTGGCCTCGCAGGCTTGTACCGCGCTCGTTGAACATGCGCTGTCGCCAGTGCTCGATTTGATCGAGCGCCTGAGCGCCCGGCCCTTGAGCTGTGAGACGTTCCAGCGCCTCGCGCCGGGCCCCGACGATGAGGCCTTGGTGCGCGTGGGCTTTTGTCTGCTGAGCCCCAAGCACCCTGAGGTGCGCGGCTGGCTGCGCGCCCGCCCCGCGCTGTGGCGCACCCTGGATTTCGCCCGCGCCACCGCCGCGCCGACGCAGCGCCATCAGGACTTGCCGCTGAGTCTGTCGGCGCAGTTGGGCCAATGCCGCATGCCGTTCTCGGAGCTGCGTCAGCTGCAAGCAGGCGACGCTTTGCGCATCACCCCTCTCATCCCCCGCCGCCACCAGGGCCTGCCGGTGCGCCTGGTTCACGTGGGCGGCAGCTTCAGTTGTCGCGCACGCCTGAGCGGCGAGCAACTCACCCTGGAAACCCTCATGAGCACTCACAGCGCCCTTCCCCCCAAACAGCCCCCCGCCCCGGCAGCCGCCAACGGTGCCAAGACGGCGACCTCGGAAACCGATTTCGCCCACAGCGTCGAGTGTGAGCTGTCCTTTGAGCTGGGCACGCTGCGCCTGTCACTGGCCGAGATCGCCAAGCTGCGTGTGGGCCAAGGCCTGCGCCTGGGCGTGAACTTGCAAGATCAGCCTGTGCGCATCCTCACCAGCGGGCGCGAGATCGCCCGCGGTGAGCTCGCCGCCGTGGGCGATGAGATTGTGGTGGTGGTCACACAGACGCATGGCCTGCCAAGCGTGTGAGCGCCCCCCATGAGCCTGTGATCTAGCGAGCCCGACACCATGTTCAACTTCCCAGATCCCGCCGTCGTCATCCCGCTGATTTTTGTGCTGGGCATCATGCCCGTGCTCATGGTGATGGTGACGTCTTACTCCAAGATCGTGGTGGTGATGTCGCTGCTCAAGAATGCTTTGGGCTTGCAGCAAGTGCCCCCAGCCATCGTCACCAATGGCCTGGCCTTGCTGCTGACTTGGTATGTGATGTACCCGGTGGGGCTGGAGGTCATGGGGGCGCTGGAGCTCGGCCAACCCCCCAACAAGTCTGCGCCAACCCTCACCATGCTGGAGATCGCCGACCGCGCCAAAGAGCCCATGCGCACTTTCATGGACAAGCATGCTTCTGAGCGCGAGCGGGTGTTTTTTCTGGACGCCGCACACCGCCTGATGGGCGAGAAGGTCGCCGCCACGCTGACGCGCAAGGACTTCGTGGTGCTCATCCCCGCGTTTGCGGTCTCTCAGCTCACCGAGGCGTTTTTGATCGGTGTGCTGATCATGCTGCCCTTCATCATCATTGACTTGGTGGTGGCCAATGTGCTGATGGCGCTGGGCATGCAGATGATGTCGCCGGCCATGGTCTCGCTGCCCATTAAGTTGCTGCTGTTCGTGATTTTGGACGGCTGGTCGCGCTTGTCGCACGCCTTGGTGTTGACGTACCAGTAGCCCCAGTCCCCGTACCAAGGTCAAGCAAAGGACGCCGAATGGATCCAGAAACCGTCGCCAAGCTCGCCACCGAGGCCCTGATGCTGGTGCTGCAGATGTCCGCCCCGTTGGTCGGCGTGGCCGCCGTCATCGGGCTGCTGTTTGGCTTTTTGCAGGCCCTCACCCAACTGCAGGACCAAACCACCACCTTCGCCTTCAAACTGGTGGCCGTGCTGGCGGTCTTGTTGCTGTTGTTGCCCTGGCTCGGGGTGCAGATCAACACCTACGGCGAACGCATCTTCGAGATGATCGTCAAGGTCAAGGTTTAAGTACGCCCCATGGCCCTCGACCTCGTCAGCCTCTTGACCAGTGACCCTGCCAAGTTCATGACTGTGCTCAGTCTGTGCAGCGTGCGCACGCTGGTGGCGTTTTCGATGTTGCCTTTGTTTTCCTCCAGCATGGTGCCCATGATGGTGCGCGGCGCCGTCTCGATGGCCGTGATTTTGCCGGTGGCCATGGGCTTTGATGCGCAGATGCCGGTCAACCTGACCGCCGGCTCGCTCTTGGCCTATCTGGCCAAGGAGGGCGCGGTGGGCCTGATCATTGGCTTGGGCTATGGCGCGTTCTTGGCGGGGCTCCAAACCGTGGGCGAGATCGTTGACCACCAAACGGGCCTGACCTTCACCCAGAACATCGATGCAGTGCACGGCAACAGCGTGTCACTCACCGCCCAGTTCCTGGAGCGGGTGATGTTTGCCGCCTTGATGGCCGCGGGGGTGTTGCTGGTGATGGTGGATTCGCTCTACCTCAGCTATCAAGTTTGGCCGATGGGCGAGTGGGCCCCGGTGTTTGAGCGCGCCATGCTGTTGACGCTGATCTCGCAGGCCAGCAAGCTGTTCGCGCTGTCGCTGCTGCTGGCCGGGCCCATGCTGTTGGTGTTGTTCGTGGTGGATGCGGGCATGGGCTTGCTCAACCGTGCCACACCGCAGCTGAGCATTTTCAATATCACCTTGTCGCTCAAGTCGGGGGTGGGCTTGGGCGTGTTGGTGCTGGCCTTGCCCATGATCACCGAGCGCGTCATCTTGGCCCTGCGGGACGTGGCAGGCACCTTGAACGCATTCTTGAACACCGTGCGCTAAGCGCCAAAGATCCCGACATGTCCAACGACAGCAGCGAGTCCAAGCAACAACCCGCCACCGCCAAGCGGCTGCGGGATGCGCGCCGCCGCGGCCAAGTGGCCAAGAGCACCGAGCTGTCGGGCGCGCTGTCTTTGCTGTGCACCTTGCTGAGTACGATCGGCATCGCGCCCTGGGCCGCGCGCCGCTTGGCGGACTACAGTCTGGCGGTCGATCGTTCGATGGAGGCCTTGACGCTGGCCGGCGTGCAGGCCATGGTGATCGAAGCGATGTGGCTCATGGCGCAGCTCTCTGCGATCCCGCTGGTCATTGCGGGCGTGGTCTACACGCTGTCGCTGTGGCTGCAAACCGGTGCGGTCTTCAGTCTGGAGCTGATCAAGCCGCAGCTGGAGCGGCTCAACCCGGTGAGCGGGGCCCAGCGCGTGTTCTCGTTACGCTCGCTGATGCAGTTTGGGCTGATGCTCGTCAAGGCCAGCATCATCGCCACCGCGGCCCTCTTGGTGTTTGCCCATGTGCTGGGAGACGCCATCCGTGTGATTTATGCCGACGCAGGCGCAGCCCTCACGGTGGCCAACGTCGCGCTGTTGAACCTGTTGCTGTGGTGTGGGGGCTTGTTTGCCATGCTGGGCTTGCTGGATTTGGTGTTCCAGCGTTGGCAGTTTCTGCGTGAGCTGCGCATGTCGCACAGCGAGGTTCGTCGCGAACGACGCGATGACCAAGGCGATGGCGAGATCAAGTCGCAGCGCAAGAGCTTGGCCAAAGAGCCCAACCCGCGCGAGCAGCTGGAGTTCATCCACATGGCCTCGATCTTCTTGTATGACACCGAGGGGCGATCCATTGCCCTGATCTACCGGCCCAAGCAGTATCCGCTGCCGCTGTGCATTTTGCGGGGCACGGCTGAGCTGGGCACCGAGATGCACCGCCTGGCGCAGCACCACAAGGTGCTGTGCGTGAACGACTCTGAACTCGTCGCGGCACTCTACCCCGCCGCCCACACCGGCACGCCCATTCCCGCCAAGCACCTGGATGCCGTGCTGGCCCATCTTCAACATCAAAGCGCAGCTCCCCTTGGGGCGGCCTGATTGCTCACATGTGGAACCCTATGGCCTCCCCCTCATCCCCCACCCCACCCGGCTCCGGCGCCTCACCCCCCCCGCTGGGAGGCCTGGGCCGCTACTCCGACCTCGCGCTGGCGGGCTTGGTGGTGGCTGTCATTGTGATGATGGCCTTGCCGCTGCCCCCGTGGTCGCTCGACATCTTGGTGGCGGTGAACATCTCGGTCGGGGTGACCTTGCTCTTGATTGCCCTTTTCGTGCCCACGCCGCTGGCGTTCTCCACCTTCCCCTCGGTGCTCTTGATCACGACGCTGTTTCGCATCTCGCTCAACGTGGCCACCACGCGGCAGATTTTGTTGCACGCGCACGGGGGCGACATCATCGAAGCGTTTGGGCGCATGGTGGTGGGGGGCAGCCTGGTGGTCGGTCTAGTGATTTTCTTGATCATCACGGTGGTTCAATTCATCGTGGTGGCCAAGGGGGCCGAGCGCGTGGCCGAGGTGGGAGCCCGCTTTACCCTGGACGCCCTGCCAGGCAAGCAAATGAGCATCGATGCCGATTTGCGCGCCGGTGTGATCTCGCAAACCGAGGCCTTCAATCGCCGGCGTGAGTTGGTCCAAGAGAGCCACTTCTACGGCTCGATGGACGGCGCCATGAAGTTCGTCAAGGGTGACGCCATCGCAGGCATTGTGATTGTGGTGGTCAACCTGTTGGGCGGCATCACCATTGGCACGCTGAGCCTGGACATGAGCTTTGCACAGGCCATCGAGCGTTACTCGGTGCTGTCGATTGGTGATGGTTTGGTCACGCAAATCCCAGCGCTGTTTGTGTCGATTGCGGCCGGCATTGCGATCACCCGCACGGCCCCGGACAGCTCGGCCAATCTGGGCGACCAGATTGGGCGCCAATTGGGCACGCAGCCGCGGGCCATGATGCTCTCGGCGGGGGTGATGGGTTTGTTTGCTTTGGTGCCGGGGTTTCCGACGCTGACCTTTCTGACGCTGGCCGGCCTGACCGCCGCCTTGAGCGTGACCCTGACGCGGCGCCAGCGCCGACGCAGCGCCGAGCAGCTGCAGCAAGAGGTGCCCGCCGCGGCGCGCGAGGGGGAGTCGGCACCTGTGTTGTTGCAGGCCCAGCGCTCAGGCGAGCGCCCGCCCTCGGCCTTCAAGCTCGAGCTCAGCCCCAGTTTGACGCAGCGCCTGCAGGCGGGCGAGTTGAATACCGCCTTACAGACCGAGCGTGCGCAGTTGCGCGATCAATATGGCATTCCCTTTCCCGGCACGGTGCTCCAGATCGCGGAGAGTTTGCCATCCAGTGGGGTCCAGATTTTGGTGCAAGACCTGGCCGAGCTGCGCCTGGTGATCCCTGAGGACGCCATCTTGGTGGTGGGGCCACAAAGCGGCGCAAACTGGGCCGCCTTCAAGCTGCGCTACCAGGTGCTCAGCGAGCCGGCGCCGGAGTGGCTGATGCCGGCGGCGTGGGTGAGCGCAGATCACCTGGACGAGCTGCGCGACGCGACCCAGGGTGAGGCGCAGGAGGTGCCCCTGGAGGTACTCAGCCCGGCGCAGGTGGTGGCGCGTTTGTTGATGCGCGCCATTCAGCGCAACCCGGCTGCGGCGCTAGGGGTGCAGGAGGTCAAACAACTCATTCGCGAGATCGAGTGGCGGTTTGGCGATTTGGCGCGCGAAGCGCAGGCCATTTTGCCGCTCGGTCGGCTGGCCGACTTGATGGCGGCTTTGGCGCGTGAGCGGGTGCCCTTGGCTGATTTTCCTGGTTTGTTGCAGGCGGTGGTGACGTACGGGCCTGGGGCGCCCGACACGCACACTTTGTATGAGTCGGTGCGGCTGGCGTTAGCGCGGGGCATTGTGGCGCGCTTGATGCCACTGGTGGCCAGCGACAGCACCCAGCGCCCGACATTGACCGCCATCACCTTGGATGGGCCGTTTGAGGCCAAGCTGCGTGCGGCCTTGGTGATGCGTCCGGATGGTCCGGTGCTGGCCTTGATGCCCCAGGCCATCGAGACGGCCCTGCGGGCCTTGGTGGCAGCGTTTGAGCAAGCCGCCTCCAGCGGCACCCAAGTCGTTGCCCTGCCCGCCGACATCCGCCGCGCGGCCAGCCGCTTGTTTCGTGCGGGCTTGCCACGGGCTGTCTTCCTATCTCACGAAGAGCTCAGCGCCGCATCCGTCATCGCGGAACCCGTCGCTGTGGCCTGTTGGAAGGAGTAAGCATCCCCCCGAACCCCGGGGGCTTTCAACCTAGGGCCTGTTCGGAAACTCCTCGTCGGGCAGAAAATGGCCTATTGGAGTGGGCTGCAAGGCGCAAAGCACAGCAATACCGGTCGGTATTGCGAGCATTTGCAACGCCGCAGACCGCTTCAAGAGGCCGTTTGATGGCTG
>JANMGB010000216.1:0-1935 GCA_031374415.1 Burkholderiales bacterium | reverse complement strand
CGTCGGCTGCACTCCACCCGCGCTCGCTCATCTGTTGGAACATGCGGTACGCGTCCGGGCCCGCATACGCGTTCCAGGCCGCGGAGATTTGGGCTAACTCTTGTGGCGTTCGAGCACCGCTCGCCGCAGGCGAGGGCGTGGGGGCTGGGGCGGCAACCGGGGCGGAGGCCGCCGCGGGTGCGACTGGCGCCGGGGCCGGTACTGGTGCGGGCTCAGGCACCGCGGCGGGGGCCTCAGGGCTCGTCGTGCCGAAGGCTTGAATGGGGCGATCAGAATCAACGATCACCCTGCGCCCCGGCCCTGCCGCGGTCTTGAGTACGTTCGATGACTCGTCCACGCGGCCATCCGCCACATAGTCCGAATCCCCCCACAACGCCCTCACCGCCTCATCCCGCGGATCCAGAAAGCTCGGCGCCAGCCCCGCATCGCCAAACGAGCCCGCCGCTGCGGCTGACGCCATCGACGCACTGCCCGCCAGACTCGTCGCCTTCTCAGCCCAGTCCTGCTCCATCAGCCTGCGCAGCGGGCTTTCGCCCCTCACCACCCAGTCCTGCTCTTGCCACCCAAATACTGCCGCCATGCCGTCCTCCGATATCTTGTTTGGGGCCCCCGCGATAACCATTCTTGCACTGCCCACATTTGACGCAACCCCCATTTCGAGGGGTGCCCTGGCTACGCAAGCACGAGCTCGTCTGTGTTGATTACCATTGGCGTCCAGGGCCGTGTTGTGGGTCAGGGGATTCGTGTATGCAGTGCTTGCGGTTGTTGTGGATGGCGTTCATCGCTGTGGTCTTGTGGGCGGGGCGCGTGGTGTGGCGTGCGTTGCGGCTGATTTTGCGTCAACCGCCTCGCAAGCATGGGCGCCGAGGTGCTTGCCCGAATGCGGCACAAGGGCATGGGCCCGGCTTGCGCAAACCAGCCTGGGTGCGTCGCGAAATCCTGTTGCTGAATGACGCGCTCAACGGCCCGAGTGGAGCGCAGTGGGGTCGCGCGCGTCGGCCCGCGGGGTGTCGCAGTCTGGCGGTGCAGTTCAACCGTTTGCACGCACATCGTGGTGTGCGGGTGGGCAAAAGCTTTGTGGCCCAGCCGCTCTCGGCGCAGCAGCTTGAGGCATTGCGCATTCGCCATCACAGTAGCAAAGACATACCCGCACCTGTGGCCTGCCAAGTGGTGTGGGCGATGGATGTCACGGTGCTGCCGCAAACCCAGTGGCCCGTCGTGGGTCTCATCGATCATGGCAGCCGCGTGCTCACCGCTTTGCGTGAGGTTCGGTGTGTGAATGCGTGGACGGTGCTCGGCGTGCTGTGTTTGGCGATAGGGCAATGGGGTAAGCCCAGGCGCATCCGCACCGACAACGCATCGGTATTTCATTCGCGGGTGTGGCGAATCGGGTTGCGCATCTTGGGGATCAAGCGGCAATACAGCCAACCTGGGTGCCCTTGGCAAAACGGCCGCATCGAGCGGCTGTTTGGCACGCTCAAAGAAAAATGGGCCCAAGCAGCCACGCCTTTGCCAAGTCAGCTGCCCCAGCTGCCCTTGCGCTTGCAGGAGTTCGTCCATTGGTACAACCCCCGTCCCCACCAACACTTGCGCGGACAAACCCCACTCGAAGCTTGGCAAGACGAGATGCCAATCCAACGCTGGCGAGTGGTGCAGGCTTGGGGCGGTGCCCTGCGCAGCGTCGTGCCTGTGCCTTAGCTGCCCAGCGTTTGATCGGAGCCCGGGCTTGAGGAAACATGAAGGACGAAAGGTGACTGTCCGAAGAACCTCTGGGTCAAATTGACTAAAAAAGGCTGCTGGGCAACACATCGCACGAATCTTGTAGAAAAAAATCACATCAGCATCGTCTTCAACACCACCTGAACGGCTTTGGTGCTTCAAAAAATCGCCACCGCGGCCTTCGGGCGTGGGTGCCCACGCCCTGGACGGGACACC
>JANMGB010000078.1:0-1906 GCA_031374415.1 Burkholderiales bacterium | reverse complement strand
CGCCTTGAACGTCTCGACCGGTACCACGTTTGGCAACGGCAAGATGACCTCGGCCGGCGCTGTGAAGAGCTTGCGGATGGCTTTGAGCTGCTTGTCCTGCTCGCCACTGACACGGTCGAGCTCGAGATAGCTGAACTCCTCGCGCACCGCTTCAGCCAGACCTTTGGGAAGGCCGGCCGAGTACGCGCCCTGGAACGACTGGAGCAGGCGAGACTCCCACACACTGCCCGCGTCGCTCACACTCGCCGAGCCGATGATGCTGTCGATCGACTCGAAGCCGTGCGGAAGCGTCATCGTTGAGGAGAGGGAGTCGCCGTAGTCGTCAGCCTCGTCGCTGTCGATCTCGACGTCACGAACGAACGAGACCCTTGGGCCTGCCGCCGTCCTGCGATCCTGCTCGGGCCGAACGGGCAGCGGCTGCCGTTCGAGCCACGAGGAATCCTCCGGTGGCGCGACGTGCCGCTGTTGGGCAGAAGGCTCGAGTCGGTTGCGCGCCGCGGCCACCGGGTGCGACATGTGGGTCACCGCTTGTTCGGCTGCGCCAGCTCTACGACTGTATACCTCGGATTCGAGGTTCATGTCGTCGCCGTGCCGCCACTCATCGAAGAGGTGTTCGAGGCCAAGATCCTCACCGTCTCCGGCATCAACCGAGCCTAGCTCAAGGTTGGCAGCGGCCGAGTCACGCTCGAAGCCGGCATCCTCAGTGGTACCGAGGGCATCTCGGCTTTCGCCGAGGTCGTCGCTCGCCGCGCCCAAAGGCGCCAAGCTCCGCGACTCATCACCATCAGAGACGGCGGCATCACCGGTTGCGAAGCCGGTGGAGTTGTCGATGTGATCGACACCTTCGTCGGTCATGCCGACGGCATCGTCGAGCGAGTCGACGGCGTCACCAGAGGTGGCCTGGACGGGTTGCGTGTGTGGAGGAACAAGATGTCTTCCAGTCTTGGCTGGGCTTGCCAGTGTCCCGATACTTGACGATCCTAAGGAGGTGCCACGTTCACGCGCCAAGCGCTTCTCAGCGCTGGCCAGACTGCTCGAACCACTTATCCCCTGTAAGGTCGAGGTCTCTCGCGAAGCACTCTTTCCCAAAGTAGTGCGCGCGGGGCTGCGTGTGTGGTCCGAAGACACACGCTGCTTGGACGGGCGCGACATTGCTGTCGCGTCTCCGGAGGCCTTCACTCCGACCTCTTCGAGCGCCGCCTGCACAACGTGCGAGGCTGTCGCTGAGTCATCGGTTGGGAGGAGTCTCTTTCGTGCCGAGGTCGAGTTGCCCTCGCTGCCCTCTTGGGGGATGGACGCTGGGTCCATGGGCGGCGTCGTCAGGACCCCAAGGTCCGACGACACCGCCGCAGCGATAGTCGTCTCGACTCTCTCTCTCTCAGCGTCGCCAGAGCCGCCCTCTAGGGGGTTGGACACCAGGTCCAGAGCGGACGGCGCAGCGGCTTGACGCCGCCACGCCGCCCGCACGGCTTTCACGGCACGCTTCGAGAGAAGAGAAAAAATCGTTTTTTCTCGATCATCGAAAAAATCAATTTTTCTCGCACGTCTCGCGAACTGCAAAACGAGTTGCCGTGCATTCTCGTCGCCGTTCGCGCCAGTGTTGGCCATGTCGTGCACAAGACGCCCGAACGCTGAGTCGGCGGTCGTTTGACTAGCAAACGTCGTCGCCCACGCGCTGAGGTCGTGCAACACAACAGACCACTGGATGTTGGGAAAGTGTGATCGATCGAGTGAAAAACCGAAGTAGTTCACCGACGAGGCCATTTCAAGAGAACAACGGGCTAGCCGATTTATGATTGACTCAAGTTTGACGTTTCTGAAAAGGCTGGTTCTATGTCCGAATGAACTTTGCCGAAAGGTGTTCTATTCAGTCTGTCGAATCTCGTAGAGATCTGCGCGCGACGCC
>JANMGB010000042.1:0-3710 GCA_031374415.1 Burkholderiales bacterium | reverse complement strand
AAGTACATGCGCAGCATGCGCGGCACACCGATGGGCTGACGCCCCACCCGACCGCCCGTCGGGTACTTCGGCTCGATCAACGCCTCCAGCCGCGTCCACGGCACCACCTGCTCCATCTCCGCGAGAAACTTCTCCCGCCTCGTCACTCGCTTCTTCTGCGCGAACTCGTGGCTCGCAAAACTCATCTGCTGTGGCGTCTTCGGTCGTTGCTTCATGGCTCTTTACGTATGCAGGTTTCGGGCCGTATTGTTCAGCGTTTCCCTAGCCGTCAAATATCATTTTTTAGATCAGCAACTGCTTGCTCCTCATCAACATCAATTCTGATGTAGCAAGGATTCCCATTTGATTTATTGACAAATACAGGGTTATTCCCCATAAGCATAAAATCAAAATCCCCTCCAACAATGAATTTCTCGGAATTGTAATAAAAAATCCAGCCAGAATCAAGTGTTTTAACTTTATCATCAATAAAAATTATTTTATCATTCTCCAGATTAAAATCTTTAACGATGAAGTCGTGCGCTATTTTTTTTGCCTCACTTATATCCATTATTTTGTCCTTATCAACCAGAATTTATCATACATTGCATCAACACCCACGACAGATTTTCCAATTTGCCCATCGAGGAAAGATATATTTCCGTTTTGATTTATCACATTAAATGCGTGCGAATAGGTTTCGCCGCCCTTATATCAAATAACAATTCCTCTCGCCCCGTTTCCGGCTGCAGCTAGATTATTTTCTATTGCAGCAGCGGATGCCATTTGGTTTAATTTTTCACCATAACTTGTTTCAAGTATATCCTTTGCCCCTCGAAATGTCGGTGAGGCCAAACCAGGAAGTGCCTGCGCGGGACTTCCTCCAAGAGTGGCATCTGTTGCAATTGCGCATTTAACACAATTAATGTCTCCGCCACTATTTCGAGCATGGGGATTCACATCTCTGATTGAAAATCCGTGCTCAGAAACCAACTCCTGTTTGGCTGGAACAACAGGACCGACAGGATTTTCAGTAATGCGCTGGAGCGCAGCTGACTCTTCCGCAACTTTGGATGAGTTCCCCACATTGCCAAATCAAATTATCCAGCCCACGGCCCAATTTGAGCAGTCAGCGAGCCAAATACTGGTTACCGGAGCGCAGCGCGTCACCAATGACTTTCCGAAGGGCTGCCGGGTCATACTCTGGTCGGCCGTCAAGCTCACCAGAATCATTGAACGCGGCAGACCCGCCGAAATCAAACAGCGCTAACACCACGACAGCTGCAAACAGCCAGCTTCCTCGGGTCGTGACGTCACCCATGTGTGTTGCCGCATCGGCACCTGTAAGCTCAGGCGGATACTTGTTGAAAGAAATCCAACAGTGGTCGTGCAGCCCAGTCGAACGAACTGTCAGGATTGAATCCTCTAAGGATTTCATTGGATTCTCTGGCTGATGCACCTGCACTTCTGGCTTGACAAGGCCGAACTCTTCGAACGCACGGCAAACCGCTTGTTGAACCTCGTCGACCCCAACAGGCAGACTTCGAACCGGAATGAATATGCTGTTGGACACGTTATCTCCCCGGCACGACGAGCGTGCCCCGCGTGATGTTCAGCCAGCCGTCACTCAGTTTGATGTAGACGTTATTAACCGATCCCTCGTTCAGGATTCGACCAACGGGGGTGTTGGGCTTCACGAAGCTAGCGAAGCTGTCGATGGTGGCTCCCGTTCGGGTTGCGTCAATCGCGATGTCGCCGACGTAACCCTGGGCGGACATATTTCCGGCACCCTTGACGATGTTCCGAAGAATTGCCTGCTCACCGTTGCCCGTCACAGTCTTCAACTGGATCGGCACGCCATCGAGCCATCCATCAATACCGGGGAAGCTCTCTGTTGGTGCCCCCTCGAAGCGTCCGCCACGGAATGTCGCGAGCTCTTGCGCCTGCCCCAACTCGGTATCGCTCAATGCGTTCCTCGCGACCGTTCCTGGCTGCCGCGAGACCGTGAGTAGCGACTGTGGCTCTCCAGCAGGCAAACCACCTACATTGCCAACATTGTCGGCTTCTGCTCTCCCAGCTGACACCCTGCCGCTCCCAGCAGCACCTGCCGCACCCAAATTCCCGAACGTCATTAACGCCGCCTCATGGGTACGCCGCCATTCATCAGCGCTCCAGTCAGACCAAGGTGTAACTTGGCGAACTTGACGATCTGCACCTTCCAGCCTGCTCGCGATCTGATTGCGATCCACATTGAGCTGGGTGTACTCGTTTGGGGCGACATTCTCCCCTCGGTACATCCGCCGATCCAAGTCGGCCAGTTTGGTTTCTATGTGGCGAAGGTCTTGTGCCAGCGCATCACGGTCAGCTCGGGCCGCCTCTGTGCGCAGAACTCCTGCCCCAGGTACACCCGACGCAATCAATTGCGTTGGATCAAATCCTCGCCCAGCGTCAAAGCTGCCTGGCATAGCGCCTGATGCCCCAAACCCCGGCGCATTGCCCCCTGGATCCATCAGAGAACGACCATCGCTCCAGCCATCATGGAGCTGAACCGGCCGTTCCTGCGCCGCCCTCGCCTTGACCTGTTCATCCCGTTCCGCCTTGATCCTCTCCCCCACCGCGATATCACCCGCGTACTTCCCCACCCCCCAGGTCGGCGCCGCCGTGTCATTGTTCGGTAGCACCAGCTCCCGCCCAGGCTGGATCGTCCTCGCGTTGCCAATCCCGTTCACTTCGAACAGTTGCCCCACATACCTGTTGATCTCCCTCTGCGTCGCATTGGGCCCCAGTTGCGATCGGGCCACTAGCTCCAGCGAGCCGCCGTAGTCCCCAGCCCTCACCGTGCGCGGCTCCGCAGCTTGTTGCTCCAGCTCCGATTGCCTGAAGGCGCCCTGCGCTGTGCTTCTCTCCTGATCCTGCTCCCTCTGGCGCGCCACCTCCTGTGCTTTCACCTCGTCCAGCGCCCGCGCGTTGTCTTGCGCCCATTGCGTGTCGTCTCCGTACTGCTGCGGCGGGCTGGCTTGGACCAGCGGATCGTTGACCCACGCAATCAGTTGCGGCGAGGCCAGTTGGATCCCGTCGGCCCACCTCCCATCGCTGCCATTGAACGGGCTGCTTGTCGCTTGCTCTTGCGCTCGCTCCGATTGCCGGAAGGCGCCCTGCGCTTGGGTTCGCGCTTGTTCTTGCCTGGACGCCTGCGTGGGGATGTGGGGACTGATGAGGTCACTCGCCCAATCGTTGGCCAGTCCATTCCAGCCCGCTGACTCGCCTCGGGTCACCCCGGTGACGATGGCCTTGCTGACCTGCCCAACGACTTTGGCCGCACCAGCGCCTAATGACCCCGCCAATCCCTTGGCGTAGTCTCCCGCACCTTGCGCCAGCGCTGCAAATGCACCATCTTTGAAATCACCCCCGCTGGCCGTTTGCAGCACACCCTGTGTCACCATGCGCGCGCCAAGCTGCACCGCCTTGTGCGCGTCTTGAAACTCTTTCAAGCCTTGGAGGCCGTCCATCACCCCGCCCGTCACCGCACCGGTCAGCGCCGCCTTGCCCACCGCCTTGAAATCAATCTTCCCGTTCATGATCACCCCGGTGGCCATCGTCGTGGCCGCGGCGGTCACCGCCCCCGTGATCGCTCCGGCCACCACCGTGGAGGCCATGCCTGTCCCCAGACTGGTGCCCACCACCGCCGTCCCCACCCCCGCCGTCATACAACTGATCGCCACCACCGCCGC
>JANMGB010000040.1:0-1819 GCA_031374415.1 Burkholderiales bacterium | reverse complement strand
CTCCCAGCAATGCGCCAGGCTCGGGCAAACTGTGCTCAATGTTCATCGTGTCCTTGGCTTGACCTTTGATCTTCATACCTACCTCGTTGCTCGCTAATCTCTCGGGGGTAGGTGGCGCAGGTCATATTGGCACGGGGGGCTTGGCAAACAACCGAAGTTCACCTCGAACCTGCTGGTCGACGAAGTTTCCAAGCGTCTTCGCATAGTCACCGTCCTTGACGACGATCAGCCCCTTGGCGATGGCATCCACACCTTTCTCATAGGCCCGATCTGTAGCGTGCATGTGGATGTCCAGATTGCGTTTCTCAAAATCCTGCACCGTCATCTGCGATTTGCCGATGCGGACATTTTTGTAGTCATCACCCCATGTCTCGCGCAGGCGTTGATCCCGCACATGGTTTTCATAGACCTGGTTCAACTGGCCAGCCGTGGCCTTGTAATCCCGGACTACGCTGCCATTGGCGCCCCATGCTTCCTGATAGCCAGATGGCACGCCCTTCACCCCAGCGATCCGCATCTGCTTGCGCATGTCGTCGAGCTGGCCCTCAATCTGAATCTTCTTCAACTGGTCAAGATCGTGTTGCAGCCCACCTAGATCGCCCAAAATGCCCAACGGATCAGCGGCCATGTTCAATGCGGCATCCCAGTTGCCGTTGCGCACCATCTCAAAGCCGCCACTGCCGACACCACCACGGGCACTGCCCCGCACCGAGCCGCCCGTCTGGATAAACTGGCCATCGGTGAGGGAGTCATCTCGGGCTGCTTGCCCAAGCACACCAAGACGAACCTGGTCTTCAACTTCCTGCCTCCGGGAGAGGTAGTCATCGGGGAACATGCCATCTTGCAATGACGTGCCCTCGTCGTAACTGCCGGACATGGCCGACAGGCCATCGCGCGACCCATTGAGCTTCAAGCCCTCACCGCCACCGCCAGTCAATCCATAGAGTGCTTGTTGCTCCAGCTCCGATTGCCTGAAGGCGCCCTGCGCTGTGCTTCTCTCCTGATCCTGCTGCCTCTGGCGCGCCACCTCCTGCGCTTTCACCTCTTCCAGCGCCTGCGCGTTGTCTTGCGCCCATTGCGTGTCGTCTCCGTACTGCTGCGGCGGGCTGGCTTGGGCCAGAGGATCGTTGACCCACGCGATCAGTTGCGGCGATGCCAGCTGGATCCCGTCGGCCCACCTCCCATCGCTGCCATTGGACGGGTCGCTTGTCGCTTGCTCTTGCGCTCGCTCCGATTGCCGGAACTTGTCCTGCGCCTCGACTCGTGCTCGTTCTTGCGCATTGCTGACCCATGGCGTGGGTATGTGCGGACTGAGGACTGCGCTGGCCCAATCATTCGCCAGTGCGTTCAAGGCCGCTGACTCGCCTTGGGTCGCCCCAATCACCGCCGCCTTGCTCAAGCTTCCCAACCACGAGAACTTCGTTTCCGCTGAGACACCGTCGCCCACGCCTTGTGCCAGCGCTGACAGAGCACCATCTTTGAAATGACCGCCACCGGCAGCTTGCAGCCCGCCTTGCACCACCATCCGCGCGGCCGTCTGGGCCCCTTGGATTTTGGCCAGGCCTTGGAATGTCTCCGAGGCTTGGAGGCCTTTCATCACCCCGCCCGTCACCGCACCGGTCAGCGCCGCCTTGCCCACCGCCTTGAAATCAATCTTCCCGTTCATGATCACCCCGGCGGCCATCGTCGTGGCCGCGGCGGTCACCGCCCCCGTGATCGCTCCGGCCACCACCGTGGAGGCCATGCCTGTCCCCAGACTGGTGCCCACCACCGCCGTCCCCACCCCCGCCGTCATACAACTGATCGCCACCACCGCCGC
>JANMGB010000038.1:0-1527 GCA_031374415.1 Burkholderiales bacterium | reverse complement strand
TGGCAACCTGCAAAGCCATGTGCGCGCAGACGGCAGCGTGGTGCACTTTGAGTACGACAAGCTCAACCGGCTGACCGGCATTCTGGACGCTGAAGGCGGTGTCTGGCGGCGCGAGTACAACGTGCAAGGCCACCTGGTGGCGGAGACCGATCCACGGGGCTTCAAGACCGAGTATGCGCATGATGCGGCGGGCAGGCCCATCCAGATCACGGACGCCAAGGGCGGCACCAAGGCCCTGAGCTACACACCGAGCGGCCAACTCAGCAGCTACACCGACTGCTCTGGCCAGACCAGCCGCTGGGTCTTTGATGAGCGCGGCAGGCTCTATGAGAGCATCAATGCGCAGGGCCACAGCACCCGCTACCGCTACACCGACATTGGCGATCAACACTTGGCCGAGTGGGAGACGCCCAACCATCCCGGGCAGCTGGCCTATGTCGCTCACCCCGATGGCAGCGAAGAGCACCTGGTGCACGATGCGGAAGGGCGACTGCTGAGCCACACCGATGCGCTGGACCAACGCACCCTGTACAGCTACACGGCAGCCGGGTTGATCAGCCAGCGCAAAGACGCGATGGGGCACACGCTGCAATACCGCTGGGATCGCTTGGGGCGCCTGAGCGAGCTGCGCAACGAGAACGACCGGGCCTACCGATTTGAGTACGACCCGGTGGGGCGCTTGCTGAGCGAGCAAGGCTTTGATGAGCAGACCACCACCTACCGTTATGAGGCCTCCACGGGCGTGCTCAGCGAGGTGATTGAGGGCCTGCAAACGCATGTGGCACCCTTGTCTGAACCGACATCAGCATCCACAGAGACCTGGGCGCTGCGTGTGAGACTCGAATTCGATCCGATGGGGCGGCTGACGCAGCGTTGCGCGCAAGTGCCTGGGCAGGCCGAGCAAGCAGAGCGCTTTGGCTACAACGCCAACGGGCAACTGGTGCAAGCCGACAACGCGCACAGCAAGCTGGAGTGGTTCTTTGATCGGGCGGGCAACCTCACCCGCGAGCACCACCACGACCTCCATCAAAAGCACACCGCCATTTGGCGTCATCGCTATGACGAGCTCAACCAGCGCGTGGGCACCACGCGGCCTGACGGGCACACCTTGGAGTGGCTCACCTACGGCTCAGGCCACGTGCACGGGCTGATGCTGGACGGCCAAGAGCGCGTGGGATTTGAGCGCGACGAGCTGCACCGCGAAGTCAAGCGCAGCCAAGGCAACGGTCTCACGCAGCAACAGCGCTTTGATGCGATGGGCCGCTTGCAGCAACAAAGCATCACCGGCCTGCAAGCCCAAGAGCCCATGCAGCCTGAGACCCTCACATGGAAATCAGGCCTCGCCAAGCGCACTGCCGCAACGACCGCCAAACCTGCTGAGATTGCGCGCAAATACAGCTACGACAAGGCAGGGCAACTCTCATCGATCAGCGACGCCAGGGGTGGCAGCGCGCAGTATCGTTACGACCCCGTGGGACGCTTGTTCGAGGCCTACAGCGGCCTGGGCCGAGAGGTGTTTGCATTTGA
>JANMGB010000025.1:0-16855 GCA_031374415.1 Burkholderiales bacterium | reverse complement strand
TTTCGCCGGGGACGTGCCCATGCGGCAGTGGCTGGGCGAGCCGGGGTGGCCGAGACGGCCGCAGCCAAGGCCGGTGGGCCTTGGCGAGGAGTTGAGGGCGCATCCGGTCGGCCAGACGCTGTCGCATGGGTGCGTAGCGCTGTACCCAAAGTGGCTTCGGTGTTCGTGGCCGCCAAAGCCAGCATTCATGCGGTTTTCCATGCGATCTCCAAGCGACCTGGTGAAATATCCGGGCTAGGGAGAAGGCGGGGATGACGGGCGCAGGGGTTGGCATCTCCCCACGTCATTCCCGCGCAGGCGGGAATCCAGCAGCCTGTGTACTTCACTATGGGCCCCGCAACAATTCAACCTTTCAAATTCAATGAGACGGGGTACTAGCCACAGACCACCGCGCCACGGCCTGCTCATCTTCAGGCCGCGGCTGCACCCAGTGATCACCATCCACGCGGTGCTCTTTTTTCCAAAACGGGGCCTGGGTTTTCAGGTAGTCCATCACAAACTCACCGCCCTGAAAAGCCGCGCCACGGTGCATGGCGGCCACCCACACGCCCACGATCTGCTCGCCTGCACACAAGCGTCCAATGCGATGAACCACCCGCACGCTCAAAATGTCAAAACGCGCCAGCGCCAGCTCCACCACCGACGCAATGGCGCTCTCCGTCATGCCGGGGTAATGCTCCAGGCTCATACCATGCAGCGCTTGGCCTGCTGACGCACCACGAACCAAGCCCACAAAACCAACCACAGCACCGGCCCCCGGCGCGGCCACCAAGAGGGCAGCCTGCTCTACAGCCACGCTAAAGTCGTGGGCTTGAACGCGCACCGACACCGGCAGCTGCATCCCTACCCTCCAGTGACAGGTGGAAAGAATGCCACTTCCACATGAGGCGTGAGCACGGCAGCGTCGGCGCACATCGTCTGTGCCAAGGCGCTGCGCACCAAACGCTGTCGGCCCAATGCCTGCGCGTGATCTGCCCCCCGGGTGATGAGCAAATCACGCAGCTCGCCCACGGTGCAGTCGGCCCGTACCTCGACCACCTCGCCCTCACCCAAAGCCTCGCGCAGGCTGGCAAAGTAGCGCACTTGCACCTTGATCATCATGCCCTGCCCCACGCCGTGAACGGCACGTACCTCACCAGGTCACCCGCTCGAATCACCTGCCCTGGCGGGTTATCGACCAAGCCATCGGCCCAAACGGTCGACGTCAGTACGCCCGAGCCTTGATGAGGGAACAGCACCAGCCCTGCGCCCTGCCGACGCACCCGCAAAAACTCGCGACGCTTGTCAGCACGCGGCCAATCAAAATCAGCCCGCATGTCGTAATGCACCGGGTGCGTCGCCAAGTCACCCTGCATGCGATTCAAAAACGGCGCCACCAGCCATAGACAGGTCACCAAGCTGGACACCGGATTGCCCGGCAAACCGATGAACCATGCCGAACCCTGCGCCCGGCGCACCTGACCAAAAGCCAGCGGCTTGCCAGGCTTCATGGCAATCTGCCAAGCATCCAAACGCCCTTCGGCCAGCACGGCTGCCTTGAGATGATCCTCCTCGCCCACCGACACGCCACCGCTGGTCAAAATCAAATCATGGTCCTGTGCCGCGAGACGCAAGGCATGGCGAGTGGCCTCCAGGTCATCGGGCAGCACCCCACCATCCTTGCACACAGCCCCCAAGGACTCGATCAAGGCCCACAACATGTCTCGATTGGCGTTGTAGATTGCCCCTGGGCGCAGTGCCTGGCCAGGCATCGTCAACTCATCGCCGGTCGTCAACAACAACACCCGCGGCTGCCGCGCCACCACCAAACTCGCGACACCCACCGATGCCGCTAAACCCAAAGCCTGCGCGTTTAAGCGTGTGCCTCGGGGCAGCACCACAGCGCCGCGCTCGACGTCTTCGCCCCGACGGCGAATCGCCAGACCAGATGCCGGCGTGATGTGAACCTGCACCTCGTCATCGGTCCACGTGCACTGCTCTTGCATCACGACCGCATCGGCGCCCTCAGGCACGGGCGCGCCTGTGAAAATGCGCGCGGCACAACCCGCCCGCAGGGGGCCACCGACCTGCCCCGCGGCAATGCGTTGGTGCCAAGGCAAGCGTGTGCCCCCGACCGGCACATCCGCTGCGCGCAAGGCAAACCCGTCCATCGCCGCGTTGTCGAGCGGCGGCACATCGACCGTCGCATGAACATCCTGAGCCAAAACCCGGCCTCGCGCCGCATGCAAGGGCACGGACTCGGTGGGCCAGACCTGCGCCGTCAAAGCCTCCAACATGCGCGCCTGCGCGTCGTCCAGGCTCAGCATGAAGCAGCTCCCATGGCTGGCTCAGTGGCCGACATGCTCAGCCACATAGGCCTTCACCTGATCGACATCCACGGGCAGCACAACGAAGCGTTTAGGCAAGGCCTCAATGCCCTGCAATGCCGCGGGCCGGGGCGCCGCCAAGCCGGTGGCCTCAAAGAGGGTTTGCTCAAACTTCGCCGGCAACGCCGTCTCCAACACGATCATGGGGACACCCACTTCCAAGTTCGCAGCCGCTACCTTCACGCCATCAGCGGTATGGGGATCGATCATGAGCTGACGCTGCTCCCAGGTGCTGCGGATGGTGTCAAGGCGATTTTGGTGCGTGCTGCTGCCCGACACAAATCCAAATTCACTCAAGCGCTGGAAGGCCTGGGCCGGCACTTTGAACATGCCACGCTGAGTCAATTCGGCGCCAAACAAAGCGGCCACCTGAGCGCCGTCCCGGCCCAACAAATCGAATACAAACCGCTCAAAGTTGGAGGCCTTGGAGATGTCCATCGAGGGGCTGGAGGTCTCCAGTGTCTCAGCGCTGGCGCGCACGCGGTAGTTGCCTGTGCGGAAAAACTCGTCCAGCACGTTGTTCTCGTTGGTGGCCAGCACCAGACGGCGGATGGGCAGGCCCATCATGCGGGCAACATGGCCCGCGCAGATGTTGCCAAAATTACCCGACGGCACCGTGAAGCTGACCTGTTCCGTATCGCTGCGCGTGGCCTGAAAATAGCCGGCAAAGTAGTACACCACCTGCGCCAACAAACGGGCCCAGTTGATCGAATTCACCGTGCCAATCCGATGGGCGCGCTTGAACACCAAGTCACCCGACACCGCCTTGACGATATCTTGGCAATCGTCAAACACCCCCTTGATGGCGATATTGTGGATGTTGGGATCTTGCAAGCTGAACATCTGCGCCTGTTGAAACGGACTCATTCGGCCATCGGGGCTGAGCATGAAGACCGAGATGCCCCTCTTGCCCCGCATGGCATATTCGGCCGCACTGCCGGTGTCCCCCGAGGTCGCCCCCAGAATATTGAGCGTCTCACCACGACGGGCCAACTCATACTCAAACAAATTGCCCAACAACTGCATGGCCATGTCCTTGAAGGCCAAGGTGGGTCCGTTGGACAAGGCTTGCAAGAACAGGCCATCACCCAGTGGCTTGAGCGGTGTGATCGCTGCACTGCCAAACACCGTGGCGGTGTAGGTGACTTGGGCCAGGCGGCGCAAGTCTTGCGCAGGGATGTCGTCAATGTAGAGAGACAAAATCTCAAACGCCAAGTCGGCATAAGACAAACCACGCCAGCGCGCCAGGGTGGCGGCATCCACCCGAGGATAGTGGGTGGGCAGATACAGACCGCCATCGGGCGCCAAGCCCTCGAGCAAGATGTCAGAAAAACTGCGCGGCGCTTCTGTGCCTGACGCGCCAGCGGCTCGGGTACTGATGTATTTCATGGTGGCGCTCAGTTCAACTCTTCTTTGCGAATGCGCACGATGGGTGCTAGCACGGTCGACAGAGCCTGCATCTGCACAATGGCTTGATTCATGCGGCCTTCCACCGTTTCATGGGTGAGAATAATGACGTCAGTCTGCGCCTCGCCCTCGGCCGACTCCCGCTGCAACAACGCATCAATCGAAATCGTGTGCTCGGCCAAAATCCCGGTGATCCGCGCCAACACACCCGCCTGATCAGCCACCTGCAAACGAAGGTAAAACGACGTCACCACCTGGTCGATGTTCAAGATGGGGGTGGCCGCCAAGGCATCAGGCTGGAATGCCAGGTGCGGCACACGGTGGTCAGGGTCGGCCGTGTGCAAACGCGTCACGTCCACCAAGTCGGCAATCACCGCCGAGGCCGTCGGCTCGGCCCCCGCTCCCTTGCCGTAATACAGGGTGGCGCCCACGGCATCCCCCTGCACCACCACCGCATTCATGGCACCTTCCACATTGGCGATCAGGCGCTTGCTGGGAATCAAGGTGGGGTGCACACGCAGCTCAATGCCCTGCGGCCGGCGACGCGTCACCCCCAACAACTTGATGCGATAGCCCAACTGCTCAGCGTAGCGAATATCGGCCCCCTGCAACTGCGTGATGCCCTCGATATGGGCGCGATCAAACTGCACGGGCACCCCAAAGGCGATGGCGCTCATCAGGGTCAGCTTGTGTGCGGCATCAATGCCCTCGATGTCAAATGTGGGGTCGGCCTCGGCGTAGCCCAGGCGCTGCGCCTCACTGAGCACAGCCTCAAAGCTCAAGCCCTTGTCACGCATCTCGGACAAGATGAAATTGGTGGTGCCGTTGATGATGCCGGCGATCCACTGAATGCGGTTGGCCGTCAAACCCTCGCGCAAAGACTTGATGATCGGAATACCCCCCGCCACGGCCGCCTCAAACGCCACAATCACACCCTTCGCATGCGCTGCTGCGAAAATTTCCGTGCCGTGCAAGGCCAACAAGGCTTTGTTCGCCGTCACCACATGCTTGCCCGCAGCAATCGCCTCCAGCACCAAGGTGCGTGCCAGGTCATAGCCCCCAATTAACTCGACCACGATGTCGATCTCCGGGTCTTTGATGATGTCGCGCGGGTCGGCCACCACCTTCACCGAGGGCCCGACCAACTCTCGGGCCAAAGCCAGCTGGCGGCGCGACACGGCCGTGATTTCAATGCCACGCCCAGCCCGGCGCATGATTTCTTCTTGGTTGCGCTTCAACACGTTGAACACGCCAGCACCTACAGTGCCCAGACCCAGCAGGCCGACTTTGATTGGTTTCATAAAGGTACAGAGGTTTGATCGAGCCCCAGCGAGGGGCGGTCCAAAAAATTCAAGCGTGACGCTTGCGATAGCCATCCAGAAAACGCGCAATGCGGCCGACAGCGTCTCTCAGGTCATCCGAGTTGGGTAAAAAAACCAAGCGAAAGTGATCGGGTTGGGGCCAATTAAAACCGGTGCCTTGCACAATCAACACCTTCTCTTCGGCCAAGAGATCGTAGGCAAATTGTTGATCGTTGGTGATCGGGTAGATCTGCGGATCGAGTCGGGGAAACATGTACAACGCCGCCTTGGGCTTGACAACACTCACCCCAGGGATCGCTGACAGCAACTCATACGCCAAGTCTCGCTGGCGACACAGCCTACCACCTGGCTCCACCAAGTCCTTGATGCTTTGGTAGCCCCCTAAGGCCGTCTGGATGGCCAACTGGCCTGGCGTGTTGGCACACAAACGCATGGACGCCAACATGTTCAGACCCTCGATGTAATCCTTGGCGTGTCCTTTGGGCCCAGACACCACCATCCACCCAGCGCGATAACCACATGAGCGATAGTTTTTACTCAAGCCATTGAACGTGACGCAAAGGACATCCCCCGCGAGCGAGGCAATGCTGGTGTGGGTTTCACCGTCATAGAGCGTTTTGTCGTAAATCTCATCGGCGAACACAATCAGCTGGTGCTGGCGCGCGACTTCAATTATCTGCAGCAACACCGAGGCAGGGTACAAAGCACCGGTTGGATTGTTGGGGTTGATGACCACGATGGCCTTGGTGCGTGGTGTCACCTTGCGGCGAATGTCATCGATGTCAGGCATCCAATCCGATGCTTCATCGCACAGATAGTGCACAGGTGTGCCCCCTGAGAGCGACACTGCCGCGGTATACAAGGGGTAATCAGGCGCCGGAATCAAAACCTCGTCACCATCATTCAGCAGGGCATTCATGCTCATCACGATCAACTCTGAGGCGCCGTTGCCCAGGTAGACATCATCGACCGTCACGCCCTCTATCTTTTTTTCTTGGCAGTAGTGCACCACCGCCTTGCGCGGTGCAAACAGCCCCTTGCTGTCGGTGTAAGCCGCCGAGTGCGGCATATTGCGGATCATGTCTTGCACGATCTCATCGGGCGGCTCCAAGCCAAACACTGCCAAATTTCCGATATTGAGCTTGATGATTTTGTGGCCCTCTTCCTCCATTTGGCGGGCCTTGTCCAGAACCGGCCCACGAATGTCGTAACAAACGTTGGCCAATTTGCCCGATTTAGCGATGGGTTTCACATTGATCTCCAAAAAAGGGGGGTGCAGCAAGGGACAGCGGGTCAGGCCTAGAATTTAAGCATAGCCCGCCCACAACCCATCGAAGGACAACTTTGAAACTCCAAGCCGACCGCATCGAGGGCTCCAACGCCATCGCCCGCCACTCCTGCGAAGGGGTCGTGATCAATGGACAAACCCACACCCAAAGCGTGATTGTGGACTCACGCAAGGGAGTACAGGCATGGGGAGTGGCCCGGTTTGAAGAACTCACCGAAGCAGCTTTCAACCGGCTGGCCGAGGCCCAGCCCGAACTGGTGATCTTCGGCAGCGGTTCAAGGCTGCGATTTGCTCACCCCTCACTGCTGCGCAACTTGATGGCCAAAGGCATTGGCGTGGAGTGCATGGACACCCCCGCCGCATGCCGAACCTACAACGTCCTGCTGGCTGAGGGCCGCTCCGTGGTGGCAGCTTTGCTTTTTGATGTTGCCTGACACGCAAGGCCCCCCGGGGCCATCTCCCAAAACCCCGACAGCCCACCTCACGGGTACCCTATAATTGCAGGCTTCGCCGAAAGAGGCGTGTTCATGTGTTTATTTGCGTGTTTACTTACCGACGAGCTCAATGACGCCAGCCCTCAATAAACCCCTGCCGGAACTTGAAGCGCTCGCAACTGGCGGCGTGAAGTTCACGCCCCAAACCTATGCCGGGCAAATCGTTGTTCTGTATTTTTATCCCAAAGACAACACCCCAGGCTGCACCACCGAAGCCACACAGTTCCGGGATCACCACAAAGACTTCGTGAAAGCAGGCGCCGTCGTCTTGGGCGTGTCGCGTGACAACATGGCGTCACACGACAAGTTCAAAGAAACCCTCGGACTGCCCTTCGAGCTTATTGCTGATACTGAAGAAAAACTTTGCCACATGTTTGGCGTGGTCAAAAACAAAATCATGTACGGCAAGAAGGTCAAAGGCATTGAGCGCAGTACCTTCTTGATCGACGGACACGGCATTTTGCGTGCCGAATGGCGTGGCTTGAAAGTCCCCGGCCATGTTGAAGAAGTTTTGAAGGCCGTCAAGGCGCTGAAAAAATCGGGGTGAGCCCCTCGGCTTCGGGGCTCCCACCTCCTGATGGTTCGCATTTTCGAGCACTGCGCACAAGCGCACCAACCGGGTCTTTCGCCGAAAGCCGCGCCTTGTTGCGCGGCTTTTTGCTGATCCGCCCTCACTCATCTTTGGTTGACACTCATGCCTTTGCCCAAGCCGCCCACGAAACGCGCCACCCTGCTGGCCACCGCTGACTACGACGTCCCCGCCCCCAAGGCCAAACGTATCAACAAGGTCAGCGCCCAACCTGAAGCCGCGGCGCCTGTGGCACGTCAAGTCAGCATTCCCGCGGCTGCACCTGCAGCCAAAAAAGCAGCAGCACCCAGCCCTACGCCGATCAGCCCCGCCGCCCGCGTGAGCAAGGCCACGCCAGCGGCGCGCCCGCGTCACGTGCGCAGCGCTGGACCCGCGAAATTGTTTGTCCTGGACACCAATGTGCTGATGCACGACCCGATGAGCTTGTTCCGCTTTGACGAACACGACATCTACCTGCCGATGATCACGCTCGAAGAGCTGGACGGGCACAAAAAGGGCATGACCGAGGTGGCACGCAACGCCCGCCAAGTCAGCCGAGACCTAGATGCCTTGGCGGCCACCCTCGGTCAGCGCGACGCCAACGGCATGACCGACGGCCTGCCCTTGTCAGGCAACGGCCACCAGGAAGCCAACGGCAAACTGTTTTTTCAGACCAATCTGGTCAACGTCACGCTGCCAGCCGGCCTCCCCCAAGGCAAGGCCGACAACCAAATTTTGGCGGTAGTGCAAGCGCTGCGTGAACAACAACCCCATCGTGAAGTGGTGCTGGTGTCCAAAGACATCAACATGCGCATCAAGGCCCGCGCCCTTGGCCTGCATGCCGAAGATTATTTCAATGACAAAACGCTTGACGATGGCGACTTGCTTTACAACGGCGTGCTGGCCCTGCCCTCCGACTTCTGGGAGCAACATGGCAAGACCATGGAAAGTTGGCAGCAAGGCGGCCTGACCTACTATCGCATCAGCGGCCCCATGGTGCCGGACCTGCTCGTCAACCAGTTTGTGTACCTCGAAGTCCCTGGTGCGGCGCCCTTGCATGCCAAGGTCACCGAAATCACCGGCAAGACCGCCGTATTGCGCACGCTGCGCGAGTTCACCCATCAAAAGAATGCCGTGTGGGGTGTGACCGCCCGCAACCGCGAACAAAACTTCGCGCTCAACTTGCTGATGGACCCCGATTGCGACTTCATCACTCTCACGGGTACTGCGGGCACTGGCAAAACCTTGATGACACTGGCGGCCGGCTTGAACCAAGTCATGGATGAGCGCCGTTACACCGAGATCATTGTGACCCGCGTGACGGTACCAGTGGGCGAAGACATCGGCTTCCTGCCCGGCACCGAAGAAGAAAAAATGAGCCCCTGGATGGGCGCGCTCGACGACAACCTGGAAGTGCTGGCCCGCAGCGACGGCAGCGCGGGCGAGTGGGGCCGTGCTGCAACCAACGAGCTCGTGCGCAGCAAAATCAAGATCAAAAGCATGAACTTCATGCGCGGGCGCACCTTCTTGAACAAGTTCGTCATCATCGATGAGGCTCAAAACCTGACGCCCAAGCAGATGAAGACCTTGATCACCCGGGCAGGCCCCGGCACCAAGATCGTCTGCCTGGGCAATTTGGCCCAAATCGACACGCCCTACCTCACCGAAGGCAGCTCAGGTCTGACCTATGCGGTCGACCGCTTCAAGGGCTGGCCACACAGCGGCCATGTCACCCTGGCGCGTGGCGAGCGCTCGCGTTTGGCAGACTTCGCCTCAGAGGTACTCTGAGCTCACTCAGTACCGTTGACAGGCAAGGCCGTGGGCAGCAAGACGGACGGTCGTCGAACGTGACGCAGTTCACGTCATGTTGAACTGTGTGGCGACCTCACGCTTGGCGCTTACCATTGGTTACGCGGGGGTGCTTCAAAACGGCGATAAAGGAGTCGATAGCATTGACTACGACATCACCATCTCGCCTTGAACCATGCTGCCCCCGTCTCACCGCCCCTGGTCGCTCCCCGCGTTGCTACGCGGTTTGGTAGCGAGCACCTTGGCTGCCGCCAGCATGCTGGCAGTCGCTGAGCCGGTGGAGATGTCCGACGCGGTACTCCGCATGCTGATCGACCGAGGGCTGGTCAAAGTCGATGGCTCGCCCACTTCAGCTCCGTTGACCCCAGCCACACCCGGCCTGGGCGAGCGCCTGCGTGAAGGGGCCTCAGAGATGGTTATCACCTCCATGAATTTTCTGGGTGTGCCCTACCAGTTGGGCGGCACCAATGAGACCACGGGGTTTGATTGCAGCGGCTTCACAAGGTATATTTTTGAAAAAAGCATTGGCGTGGTTTTGCCTCGCCGGGCTGACGAACAAGCCCGCGCACCCGGTTTACTGAACATCCGGCGCGATGATTTGAGACCAGGCGACTTGGTGTTTTTCAACACCCTGCGTCGCACGTTCTCCCATGTGGGAATCTATGTGGGCGAGGGCAAGTTTATTCATGCCCCGCGCACAGGTGCCGTCGTACGCATGGAAGACCTCCGTTTTGATTACTGGAACAAGCGCTTTACAGGAGCTAGGCGGGTGGCAGGGCTGCGTCAAGACGCACGCGTCGAGCAACCCGGAATACGCTCTGCTGCGGTGACAGCCCATCCCGAATTGCCAAGCGACCTTTACAACGGCAACTGACGCCTTTGTGGGGTGGCGGCACAATGTCTCCATGCCGCACAAAGTCATCCCCCTGATCGACCAGCGCCAGCGCAGCCCAAATCCTTCGGGTCCGCCTTTGGCCACGCACTGGATAGAAGGCCCCGTGCCCCTGCGCGACACCCTTCAGCGTCCCTTGAGAGACCTGCGCATCTCCGTCACTGACCGCTGCAACTTCCGTTGCCGTTACTGCATGCCCCGCGAGGTCTTTGACCATCATCATGCTTTCTTGCCCCAATCAGCGCTATTGAGTTTTGAAGAGATCACGCGGGTCGCCCAGGCCGCTGTCAGCCTGGGCGTTGAAAAAATCCGTCTCACTGGGGGCGAACCCCTCTTGCGCAAGGGACTTGAAGCCCTGGTGCAATCATTGAGCACCTTGCGCACGCCTGAAGGCCAGGCAGTCGATCTGACCTTGACCACCAACGGCGCCTTGCTAGGGAAAAAAGCACAGGCCTTGCACCAGGCAGGCCTGCAGCGCGTGACTGTGAGCCTGGACGCCTTGGACGATGCCTTATTTCGCCGCATGAATGACGCCGACTTTGCGGTGGCCCAGGTGTTGGCCGGCATTGAGGCCGCCCAGCAAGCTGGGCTGAGCCCGATCAAAGTCAACATGGTCGTGCAACGCGGCGTCAACGATGAACAGATCCTGCCCATGGCGCGTCATTTTCGCCATCGCGGCATCGCACTGCGATTCATTGAGTACATGGATGTCGGCACCACCAACGGTTGGAATCTGCAACAAGTTCTGCCGTCTCATCAAGTGTTGGCGCGTTTGCAGTCCGAGTTTGAGCTGAGCCCGCTGGGCGCCCAGACCCCTGGTGAAACAGCCACACGCTGGCGCTATACGGACGGCGGCGGCGAAATCGGCCTGATTTCCAGCGTGACGCAGGCCTTCTGTGGTGACTGCACGCGCGCACGCTTGTCAACCGAAGGCCAGCTGTACCTGTGCCTGTTTGCCCATCAAGGTCATGACCTGCGGGCCTTGCTGCGCGGCGGACACACCGACGCGCAATTGCGCAGCGCGCTGGCGGGGGTATGGTCCCACCGTGCCGACCGCTACTCGGAGTTGCGCGGTGACCCTTTGATCAGCAATGCCCCGCGGGTTGAAATGCATTACATCGGCGGATGAACACCCCCCCGCTTGCCCGCCATGACATCACCGGCTTGATCTTGGCAGGTGGCGCGGGCCGTCGCATGGGCGGGCTGTGCAAAGCGCTGCAGCACCATGCCGGGCAGGCCCTGCTCGCTCATGCGCTGGACCGACTGCGGCCACAAGTTCAAACGGTGATGGTGAGCACCGCCGAAGGGAACACGCTAGCAGGATTTGAGAATCAAGGCCTGCGCTGGGTGGCCGACAGCGTTGGGGGGCATCAAGGGCCCCTGGTAGGGCTGCTGGCGGGCCTGCAACACTGCCCAACGCCGTGGATGGCGAGCGTGCCATGCGATGCGCCTTGCGCCCCCAGAGACTGGGTTGAACGCCTGTCGGCAGCCTTGGAAAGGCAAGCACCTGAGACCGGCGCTGCAGTGGTCTGCACCCGCGATCAAGGCGTGGTCCAAATGGAGCCCTTGTTCAGCTTGCTGCATCGGCGCTGGGCACCGACCCTGGCAGAGGCAATCACTCAGGGTGAGAGAGCACCGCACCGGTGGTTAAAGGCGATGGGTGCGGTGGCCGTATTGTTTGATGACCCGGACGCATTTTTTAACGTCAATACCTTGCACGATCTGGGTTCCTGACGGCGCGGTCAACCGCGTTCAACCCGAGGGATAAAAAAATGCCGCCACAGTCTGGACTGTGGCGGCATTTTCAGACCCAGTTTAGAGTTAACGCTTGGCCAGACGCTGCCAGGTGTCAACCACGGTGTCGGGGTTGAGCGAGATCGACACAATGCCCTCCGCAGCCAGCCAATCGGCAAAGTCAGCATGGTCGCTGGGCCCTTGGCCGCAAATGCCCACATATTTGCCCACCGCACGGCAAGCGGCAATGGCACGCGAGATCAAAGCCTTGACGGCAGGATCGCGCTCATCGAAGTCTCTGGCCAAAATTTCCATGCCGGAGTCACGATCCAGGCCCAGCGTGAGCTGGGTCAAATCGTTGGAGCCAATCGACATGCCGTCGAAGTACTCCAAAAACTGCTCGGCCAAAATAGCGTTGCTGGGAACCTCACACATCATGATCACGCGCAGGCCATCTTGCCCGCCCAATGCCGCGCGCTTGAGCCCTCGCTCCGCCAACATCTCGGTCACTTGCTTGGCCTGGCCCAGAGTGCGCACAAAGGGCACCATGAGTTCCACGTTGCTCAGCCCCATGTCACCCCGCACGCGGCGAATGGCCTCGCACTCCATGGCAAAAGCTTCGCCAAAGGACTCGCTCACGTAACGCGAGGCGCCACGAAAGCCCAGCATCGGGTTTTCTTCTTCGGGCTCGTAGCGCGACCCGCCGATCAGCTTGCGGTACTCATTGCTTTTGAAGTCGCTCATGCGAACGATCACGGGCTTGGGCCAGAAGGCGGCCGCAATCGTGGCCACGCCCTCGACCAGCTTGTCCACATAAAAAGCGCGCGGCGAGGCATGACCACGGGCCACCGACTCGACGGCCTTTTTCAAGTCCAGGTCGATGTTGGGATAGTCCAGGATCGCTTTCGGGTGTACGCCGATGTTGTTGTTGATGATGAACTCGAGGCGAGCCAAGCCCACGCCGCTGTTGGGCATCTGGGCAAAGTCAAACGCCAACTGAGGATTGCCCACGTTCATCATGATTTTGATCGGGCAGTAAGGCAACTCCCCGCGCACCACCTCGGTCACTTCGGTTTCGAGCAAGCCGTCGTAGATGTAGCCCGTATCGCCTTCGGAGCAAGCCACAGTCACCAGTGCGCCCTCCTTCAGGGTCTCGGTGGCATCACCACAGCCCACCACAGCCGGAATCCCCAACTCACGGGCGATGATGGCCGCGTGGCAGGTTCGACCACCCCGGTTGGTGACAATCGCGGAGGCACGCTTCATGACGGGCTCCCAGTTGGGATCGGTCATGTCGGTGACGAGCACGTCACCGGGTCGCACCTGATCCATTTCGGTGATCGAGTGAACAATGCGCACTGGACCAGTGCCAATTTTTTGCCCAATCGCTCGGCCCTCAGCCAGCACGGTGCTGGTGCCTTTGAGCTTGTAGCGTTGCTCTGCCTTGCCCTCTTGCTGGCTTTTCACGGTTTCAGGACGGGCTTGCAAGATGTAGAGCTTGCCATCACCACCGTCTTTACCCCACTCGATGTCCATCGGACGGCCGTAGTGGTTCTCGATAATCACGGCGTACTGGGCCAGTTCCGACACATCAGCATCTGACAAGGAATAGCGATTGCGCTGCTCGGTGGCGGTGTCCACCGTCTTCACGAGCTTGCCTGCGCTGGCCTTCTCTTCGGGCGTTGCGAACTCCATCTTGATCAATTTGGAGCCCAAATTGCGACGAATGACGGCTTGCTTGCCCGCTTTCAGTGAGGGCTTGTGGACATAGAACTCATCGGGGTTCACGGCGCCCTGCACCACCGTCTCGCCCAGCCCGTAACTGGAGGTGATGAACACGACGTCTTTGAAACCACTTTCGGTATCGATGGTGAACATCACCCCGGCTGCCCCCAGGTCGGAGCGCACCATGCGCTGGACACCCGCAGACAAAGCCACATCGCTGTGGGCGAAGCCCTTGTGGACACGGTAGCTGATGGCACGGTCGTTGTAGAGGCTGGCAAACACCTCTTTCATCTTGTGCAACACATCGTCAATGCCGACGACGTTCAAGAAGGTTTCCTGCTGACCCGCAAAGCTGGCATCAGGCAAGTCTTCCGCCGTGGCCGACGAACGCACGGCAAATGACGCGTTCGGATTGCCGGCGGTGAGCTTGATGAACTCAGCGCGAATGGCCGCTTCGAGCTCGGCTGGGAAGGGCGTGGCTTCGATCCAGTGGCGGATTTCAGCGCCAGCTTTGGCCAGAGCGTTCACGTCCTCAGTGTCCAGCGTGTTCACACGCCGCGCGATTTTTTCAGCCAGGCCGTTGTGCTGCAAGAACTGCCGGAAAGCGTGCGCTGTGGTGGCGAAGCCGCCCGGCACCCGAACGCCAGTAGCCGCCAACTGGCTGATCATTTCGCCGAGGGAGGCGTTTTTACCGCCTACTGCCTCGACATCGGTCATTCTTAGGTGCTCAAAGGGCGCGACCAGGGCGGTCGCCAAATTGACAGATGACATGAAGAAACTCCGTGATGTTGAAAAACTGGGGCAAGATCGGCCGACACATCCACTCCCGAGCAAGGCTCAAGGGAGGCTTTGGCACAGAGGTCTGACGAAAAAAGATCCGACAAAAACATGGGCAGGCCAAAGGTGGGAAAGTCGAGACACGATCCAGACAAGCCGTGATTTTATGCGGGAACTCCCTATCATCAACAACTTGTTTCTTCTTTGCCTACGCATAAATCATGCCCAATCGCACAGTCTTTTTCGTCTCTGACGGTACCGGGATCACGGCCGAAACCTTCGGCAACTCGATCATGAATCAGTTTCCGGGCAAGCCAAAACATGTGCGGCGCCCCTTCATTGACTCGGCCGACAAGGCCCGCCAGGTCGTGCGTGAGATCAACCATGCGGCCCTCTTGGAGGGCAAAAAGCCCATCGTCTTCATCACGCTCATGGACAACGATGTTCGCGAAATCGTGATTGGCGAGTCCAAGGGGCTGGTACTGGACATGTTCAGCACCTTCATCGAGCCCCTGGAGGCCGAGTTCGGTGTGCGCTCCAACCACCGGGTGGGGCGCTTCTCTGACATCTCCAAAAGCCAGGAATACACCGACCGGATTGAGGCGATCAACTTCTCACTGAGCCACGACGACGGGCAGTCATCCAAGAACTTGATTTCAGCCGATGTGATCTTGGTGGGCGTGAGCCGCAGTGGCAAGACACCGACTTCGCTGTACCTGGCCATGCAACACGGCATCAAGGCCGCCAACTATCCCCTCATCCCTGAGGACTTTGATCGCGGCCAAATTCCGGCGTCGCTGGCCCCCTACAAAGCCAAATGCTTCGGCCTGACCATCGACCCCGAGCGGCTGAGCCAAATCCGCAACGAGCGCCGCCCGAACAGCACGTACGCCTCAATCGACAATTGTCGCCACGAGGTCAGGGAGGCCGAATCCATGATGCGCCGCGAAGGCATTGCCTGGTTGTCCACCACTCACAAATCCATCGAAGAAATTGCCACCACCATCTTGCGCGACCTGCGCCCTGATCGTTTGATGTATTGAGGCAGTGGGCCTGCGGTCTGCCTTCATGCCTCGGTCACGAAGTCCAGGTCTAATGGGGGTTTTGTGTTACTCGGTTTCCCATGATGTCCCTGATCATTGCTGATCCGCTCCCAACTGACGCCCGCGCGATAAGGGGAACATATCGCGACTGCCCCCATTGGGGGGCGTATGTCTCGCCAAGGGATCGGCCATGAACTCTCCCGGACACCTTGAACTGGCGCCCACCAATGACATCAGCGAGGGCACCGGCCAGGACATCGCAAACTGGGGCAACTTTCACCGCCAGCCTCGGTTATGGCGCGGTGCTGCTTCAGCATGGCCCGCCGTGCGCCACTGGACATTTTCTTCACTGCGCGCGCTAGGGCCCGACTTGCCCGTTCAGGTCGTTCAGGGAAACCGCGAGCGCGAAGAAACGAGGCTGTCCACCAGCACTTGGGGTGAGCATCTCGCAGCACTCGAGTCCATGGCATCCAGCGACCGGCCGCCAGGGAACCTGAAGGAGTTTGATCTGCTCAAGCAGTTTCCTTCCTTGCTGAACGATCTCCGCCTGCTTGATTTGTTTCCCGCAGGGGCGGTCTTCGCCAACCAGGCTTGGATCGGACCCGCTGGCGCTCGAACCGGATTGCACTTCGACTTGCTGGACAACATCGCACTGACCCTCGTCGGTCGCAAGCGGTTTTACCTGATGCCCCCTGGATCGGTGAAGGCTCACCAAGTGTCGGGAAAATATGACCGCTGGGCTCGTCTGTGCCGGATTGGCGTCGACCAAATCCTGCAGGAGGCTGGGCAGGCCGCTGACAGCCTTGTGCGGGTCGTTGATCTGTGCCCCGGCGACGCTTTGTACGTCCCCCATGGCTGGTGGCATGAGGTGGTCAACCTGGAACCTAGCGTCCTGCTCAGCGGTTTCTTCGGGAAACGACGGCACGTTTGGACCGCTTGGCTGAAGACTGGCGCGATTCATGCAGCGCACAGGGCTGGAATGTGGAAGCACGGCCACTGCACCTGTCATCCTGATCAACAGCGCCTTGGGAATTGAGGGAGTTACCACGCATTGACCACCGACAAAGTCCAACGCTCGCTGCCCTCGTACCCCGTCTCAGTGAATTTGAAAGGTTGAATTGTTGCGAGGCTCATGGGGAAGTGCAAAGGCTGCTGGATTCCCGCCTGCGCGGGAATAACATGGGGAGATGCCAAACCCTGCGCCCGTCATCCCCGCCTTCTCCTGCCTTCTCCTGCCTTCTCCTGCCTTCTCCTGCCTTCTCCCGCCATCCCCGCCATCCCCGCCATCCCCGCCTTCTCCCGGCATCCCCGCCTTCCCCCGTCATCCCCGCCTTCCCCCGGCATCCCCGCCTTCCCCCGCCTTCCCCCGTCATCCCCCGTCATCCCCGCGAAGGCGGGGATCCAGGAGGGTGCCTCAGGAGCAACATCCC
>JANMGB010000019.1:0-11687 GCA_031374415.1 Burkholderiales bacterium | reverse complement strand
GCGCAACCGCCAGCCGCCGCCAAGGTCGGCGGGGCGCGGGTCGATCTGGTAACTGTATTCGGCGGCCTCAAGCTGCTTGTCGCTGTTGCTCATTTCGCGTGCGCCTTATGCGCCTCCACGTAGGAACGCAGAACAGCATTGATGCGGGACTGATACCGCTTGCCCGTGTGCTTGAAAAAATCCAGCACTTCCGCATCGAGACGCAACGTGATTTGCTGCTTGTTGTTGGGCAACTCAGATGCTGCTTTGATCCAAACAGCATCGGGCAAATGAGGCGCATCGGTGTAGTCAATTTGCTCATCCGGCATCGAGGCCACGGCATCCAATCGAGCCTTTTGTTCGGCACTAAAAATCGGCGGCTTCTTCAGGTCAAGAGTTCGCTTCACGATATTTTTCCTTTCGTCGGCATTTGCTTTCCTCGCAGAGATAAGGCGCACTGTCTCCTCGTTCCGAACCGTGTAGACCACGTACAGGACAGCCGAGTAAGCCAGTCCAATCGTGGCCCATCCATTGTGCTTTTAATGTAGATACGTTTTGTAGTTACGTCAAGTTTTAATAGCTCATGCCGCGGTCAGGCACGACGATCTTCTTCGCCTTCGCCTGCTCCTGTTGCTGGGTCACCTCGCGGCCTTCCAGCTTCACCCACTGTTGGCGGTACTTGGCCAGCTCAGTGGCTTGCCTGTCGCCCGTGGCGCTGTAGGCGTAGCGTGCTGTGCGCTGCGCGTAATCGCCCCAGTCGCGGGCTTCTTCCTTCGGCCTGCTCGAAGGGGCGCACTGGCGCACAGCGCCCTCGATGTCGGCCTGTGTATGGCCTGTCACGCGCAGCCGCACGGCAATCATGGAGTCCACACAAGACAAGTCCACCTCGCCACCCTTCTGACGTTTGAGCACGTCCTGGTAATGCCGCTGGTAAGCATCCACAACGCCACCAGAAGCCTCGCCAAGCTCTTGCGCTGGCTTGGCCCTGCCTTCCGGCTGTAGCACCTTGTGGGGCGCTTCCTGCGCCTTCTCTGCGGCTTGCTGATAGGCGGTGTTGATCTGCGAGGACAAGGCCAGCGTCTTGACGCATTCCCGGCGCTCGGCCTTGAGCAAGCGCACCTCGGGATAACTGCCGTCCTCACGTTGGTGCTTGGGCTTGCGGTTCTCGTAGCCTGGTGCGCGGTGCGGGTGGATGCAGCCCGATAATTTCGGGTCGCCGTATTCGCGATTCAGGTTCTCAGCCAGGCGGTTGCCCACGTCCCTGTCGTGGGGCGTCCCCAGTTTCGGCACCGTGATGATGGCTTGGTAGTTGCCGGGGCTGGACTCCAGCACGGCAGCAGGCTTGTAGCCGTCTTGCACCAGTTTTTCCAGCTTCTCCCGGCTCATGTCATCGATCAAAATGTGATGCTTGCTGCCCGAAAGCGGGGTGTAAAAAAGGTTCTCCCCTCTCCGTTGCAGCCGGAGCATTTCCGGGGTGCGCTGCGCGATCTCTTCCGGCGTGAATCCTTGCGTGACTCCGCCCTGTTTATCAAGGATGAAGCTCATCTTCTGGCCGTCATCTTTCATGCGAATCGAGGTCACGCGGTACCGCTCGGCACCCACCGCATCCGCATACACCTCAAACTGTTTGAGCTGCTCTGATTTCATCGCCTGGGCCTTCTCCTGCTGCATCTGTTGTCGCCGCTCCTGGATGGCATCCTGAAGCTCTGGATTGGCAAGCCTCAGCCCGTGCTCGGCGGCCAGCTCCACGCACATCGCCTTGTACTCGTCATTGCCCTGAACTTGAAAACTGCCCCACTTCTGCGCGGACAACTGCAAGGCGGCAAGGGTAGTGTCACGACTGCGCCAATCGTGGATGTCGATGGTCTTGCCTTTGTCCACGAAAGACACACCGGCCCCCGCGTCATCCTTGCGGGTGTAGTGCACCTGCTGGCCAACGATCTCCGGCGCGTAGGCTCGTATGTCTCGTGGTGTCGGTGGTTCAGTGCGGTCGCCCTCGATGCGCTGCGGCTCGCTGGCACGTTGCCGCCACTGCTCGGCAAGCTCTGGGCGCTTCTGCTGCCGCTGCCACTGCTCCAGGTCGGGATAGGGTCGGAACTGCTCGCGGTGTCGCGAACGCTCATTTTGGTGGCGTTCCTTCAAGTCCGCTTTCTCTGCGGCCTGCTCTGCGGCAACAACGCTGCGCATCGCGTTCAGTACATCGCCCTTGCCCTTCCAGTTGCCTCCGAGCAATTCTTCCCGATGTGCCTTTTGCTGTTCGGCAAGTTGCTTACGCTCATGCTCTTGCCGCTTGTCCTGCGCCAGCTTGGCGGCTGTCTTTTTCGCGTAGTGCTCTTTGCGTCCAGCGATGTAGCGATCCCATCCAGGTACATCCTTGATCGGCTGAGGCGCTAACTTTTTAACGGATTCGGGTTCCCGTCGCACTCTTTCAGGTTCTCGTCGATGAGCGCGTGCATCAAGCGACAAAACACCCTCAGTTTCTCGGCTTCCGTGATGTGCCAAACGGCGTTTGGACAGGTCGTGCAAACGGTTTTCGGAGAGCTTGGCAGGCTTGCCAAGGTGCGGCTCTGGGGTGTGGGTAAAGTAGACATTCGGATGCTCCTGAGGTGGTTCGTAGATGCCAAGACGCTTTTGCATCTTGCTTAGACTTGCGTTCCGGTCGATGTCCGATGCCTTCACAGGAACATCACCAACAAATATTTTTGCGCCACTGCCGAAGCGCTCGTAACACAAGCCTTTTTCTTCAAGCTGCTTGTGCAGCTCCTGCCAGCTTTTAGCGTTCTTCAAAATTTCCACACCCAGCTCGATGGCAACACGATGGGCTGACTTCTCGCCTGTTCTGTTTTCCATGTCCTGCTTCGGCTGGCTCGGTTGACGTTGCTTTTTCGGATCAGTTTTTTCCCGTACAACTTCGCCTCCCTCTAGAACGACAAACATGCCGTTCTTCTCCCGCTGCCAGCCTTGGGCGTGCTCAATGCGCGCTATCGCTTTGTGCGCTGCTTCAATGTCAAATCCGCCGTTGATCTCCGTAACCCTGAGCGTTTCCGGGTGCACGCGGTTGATCGCGATATGCAGATGGATGTTGTCAGTATCCATGTGCAAGCCGTAAATGGCTTGATGGTCTTTCACACCCAGCTCGTTCATAAAAATGCTAACGGCCTGCTCTACCTGCTCAGGGCTGGGCTGTTCACCTTCACGCCAACTCAAGACGTAGTGATTGATGGTGTCCTTGCTGCGCACAGCCTCTTGCGACAGAGCCAGCATTTCCGCCTTCTGGGCCTGGTGGTCATCACAAATAAATCCACGCGCTCCGACATGGAGACACTTCTCATGTGAGTTCTCAAGTTCCGGGCTGATGATGTAATCCGCAAGCCTTCCAACGCGGGCGGCTTTTGATGCTGACTTGCGCGGGTTTTTAACTTTCTTGACGATCACGGCTCAGTCTCTCGATGTACGCTTTGAGCGCGACAAGTGCCCCTGCCGTGTCCTGGCTGTAAGCGCCTCCGCTCTCGTTGTGAACGTGCTTGAGCAAGCCGCCAATGCGGCGCAATTCTTTAAGCATCACAGCGTCCGCGTTGGCAATGATCGGACGGCCGAAGTAGCGGCGACGGATCAGCTCAGACATGCTCAGTGCGGCAAGGTCGGCGTCTTCTTTTAGCCTGGCCTTTTCTGCGCTAGTCAAGCGCACATTGATCACTGCATCTAACGGCTCTACGCCAAGGGTCTCAAATGGCATTTCAATCTCTCCTTCGCCGGGGGCGGGGCGGGGGTGTGTCTTGAACTGTGGGCGCGAAGGCGCCTCACAGTTCGGGGTCAAGGGGTGTCCCCTTGCAGGATGAGCCCGGCTGTGAGAAGCGAAGCGCCGAACGGCTGGGCGTGCCTTGGAACCACATGCGTAGCATGTGTGTTACAAGGCCCATCCTGTACATGGCTTTACTGGCTACTATTTCCCTAGAGTGTATGCAGCTTTCCAACATTTTTCAAGAAAAGCATAAGATGCTATCGTCAGGCGCTGTAAACGGACAGACAATAAATCGCCACAAAGCAAGGAACAAACATGAATGAACCGACAACAAAGCAGCGCTTATTCGAGATTAGCGAGTACAGCGACAAAGTTCGCAATAGCCTTAAAAAGCTGGAACAGACACAGCAACCTGGGCAGCAATCAGGCAAGGGAAGCAAAACCTTAGTGCTTGAAGCTGCGAAGGCTGAAATTCAGGAACTGGTGAAGAAAGGCTACACGCCAAAGCAGATAGCTGATGCACTAAGCGATGACGTTTTTGGGATCATTCCAAAGACCATCACACAGCTTCTCGGAACGAAAGCCAGCTACAAAAAACCAAAGACAAAGGCCGGGACAAGCCCGGCCAGACACACCCCCGCGCCGCCCGCCAATGAATCGAAGCCACAAGCGAACAAGCAGCGCAACAAACCTGTAACCGAAATCACAGACGTGGAGTAATGAACATGGAAATTAGCAAGAAATACATCTACGTAACAGGCGGCAAAGGCGGTATCGGTAAATCAACATTCACGCTGGCACTTGTTGACTACATGGCGCAGCAAGGAAAAGTTTTACTGATTGACGCTGACCCCGTGAATGCAGACTCTAGCGCGGCCTATAAAGAGGGCAAAGATGCAAACGTAAGCGCGATACGTGCCAAGGTACGAGCAGAAGATACAAGCGGACAGATCGATGCTAGCGGCCTGATAGAGACACTGAACATAGCAGACAGTAATGAAGCTAAAACCACCATCGTTGACGCACCAGCCGGTGATTCGACATTGCTAATTTCTGCCGGTAGCATAATCACCGAAGCATGCAAGCAAGTCGGTATTGAATCCGTGTTTGTGTGGCTAGTTGACTCCACAGACAGAACGCCAGTGAATGCCCTTCATGGTGCATGGGATGCCATCAAAGACGCTGACAAAATCATCATCGTGAAGAACTTCCGCAAGGGAACAAACTTTGAGTTCTTCGACAACAGTAAGACAGTTTTAGGCATCAATAAATCAGCCAATGTGCAGACAATCGACCTTCCAAAAATCGCCAGCCGACTAGAGGAACACATGCGTATTGACCGCATGACTTGGCACGAGATTGCAACGCAAACACCCATCGGAAACCGCGTAGAAGGTGAACGTATGCGCCGCGCCATGCACGCAACATTGAAAGAGGCTGGCTTATGAGATTCCAAGAGGCATTTAAATGCCTCAACGGACGAGAAGCAACCGCTGAAGATGTCTTGAAGTTTGAGCGGCTGACAACGGCACTGGAGACAACGCCGGGGGATGCCATGCTCGCTGTTCTGGTGGCACTTGACCACTATGAAACGCTTTATGGAACCATACCGAAACGCATAGCTGACACGGCAACGAAAACACTAACAAGCTTCACGGAAGCAGCCAATGCACAAGCAAAGGCCAGCATGGAACAAGCCAAGGCAGACTTGGCTAAAACCGTGTCAGAAGTCGCCGTAAAGGTCGCAAGCAACACGGCAACGAAACGCATGTGGCAATGGGCGGCTAGTTGCATCGCAGTGGCTTTCCTGTGCTTCGGCGGCTTCGGCTGGTACATACACAGCCAAGGCCAAAGCTCTGGCTACGCGCTCGGCTATGGAACCGGCTACAACGAGGCCAAAGACGAGAAAGCAGCGGCAGCCTGGTCAAACACGCCAGAGGGCAAGATGGCCTATCGCTTCGCCCAGTCCGGCGAACTGCAAAAGCTCGCCAAGTGCAGTGGCAAGGGCTGGAAGGTCGAGAAAGGTGCTTGCTACGTCTACCCAGTTCCGAATGAAGGTACTTACGGATGGTCACTCCCATGACCTGCGCTGCGACCCGGTAAAGTGCAAGGCGTTTTTGCAAACCGAAGGAAGCGAAGCATGAAAGACATTTACCTGAAGTTCACCAAGAAGACCAATTCCAAAGACATCCCAGGTGAGTCCACCGACTCAGAGCACAAAGGATGGATCGAGGTTCTGTCCTGGAACCAAGGCATTCATCAGCCCACATCCGCCACAGCCTCCACGGCTGGGGGGCATTCCGCAGAGCGCTGCGAACACGTACCCATGACGTTTTCCAAAGAGGTGGACAAGGCCAGCGTCTACCTGTGGGAAGCCTGCTCGGCTGCCTATGCCTACGACGTGGAAATTCGATTCTTCCGCGCCTCAGGCACTGTGCGCACCAACTACCTGACGATCAAGCTCACCGATGCCATCGTGGCCAGCACCGAAACCAGAGTGCAAGCTGAAGGGTTGCCAGGCGAAACATTCACGCTGAAGTACGCCAAAGTCGTTTGGGCCTACAAAGGCTCCCAGGCTGATGGAGCAGCCAATGTTGGTAACTATGCGGGCGGCTGGGATCTCTCAGCTAATAAGGCAGCAGCATAAGGCATTAATGATGAGCAATAGAGATTTTGATAGAAGATATGATTACTCTTGCCGTTGTGGTTGGATCGATTGGGCACATGCTGATATAGGCCAACACACACCATTAATTGAACAAGTTGAAAAAGAGGCCAGTAAAAATCCAGTTGAAAATAATTTAAATTATTTTCTTGAGGGTGATCCCGCCTTCATAATTCACTATGGCTTTCAAAGCGGTAAAGGCTTGAAATTTGAAAGAAACTGGGTGATTAAGAAGGGGCTTTCCAGTCAAGAAAAAAATTCTGTTGCACTTGCAATATTTGAGGCAGCCGGGCAAGAGCTTGAAGAGTGGCAAGGGACATTTATCCCCAAAGATATAGTTCGCAGTAGCAGCTCTTTTAGCGTTGAGGATTTGACATCCAACAAACTCGCTTTTTATATGGCCCTAAGAAAATTTACGCCAGAAGACGTTAGATCAAAATGCGGCGTCATCAGTAGAGACAAAGCGTACGATGTTTGGGTCTACATGAATAAAAATTTTGGTGGCCTTGGTCAATTAAAAAACAAAGAATCAACACCTGTGTATTTTCCTTGCGAGGATTGCAAGGGTGAGCCTATTGGAATGCCTCATGAGTTTGATTCCATCAGACCTGCTGAACATGGCAGGCTCTGGGTAAAACCAACCCAATACGTTGGTGCAACTCTGGTTCGTTCTGGTAAGGATGTTCATTTTCGATCCAGCGGTTCATTCAAGGCTGTACCAGCCATACCGAAGAAGAAATGACAATCCATCATGTATACCAGACAGTGGCAATTCATCAACTTTTTGGCTTGTGGTGCCGTGGTTTGGAAGAATTTTGAGAGTACGGGGATCTCATACTCGTGGATCTTCATCAGTCTGTTGGAAATGCTACCTCTTTGTACGATGCTAATCGCGTTGCAACCCCGTGTTCAAAAGGCAGACTTGTGGCGAACTTCTGCTATGGGGTTGAATGGGCTGTTAGCTCTTTGGATGGCGCTGGTTATTATGGTCATATTTTTTTTTATGGACGAACATGATTGGTTGATCTTGCCCGTCGTTTTGATTTGCCTGATTCAAGCGGTCACTATTTTGAATGTGGCGGTGCTCTTGTGGAGATATAGCTGATTACCAAGCCAAGTGAGACAAAGGTATGAAGATGTTGCAATGGGCTGCGGGATTTTGCACATTGGTGCTGTTGTTGTTGTGGGTGATAGGTTGCTGGCGATACACCTCGGTTGGGTATGAGTTCGATATCCTCACAGAGGATGTGATGCGAGAAGACTACTACCGAGTCCGATGGCCTGGTGATGGTTCGATTCTCGTGGGCTCAGGATGGGTGCATCTACCTATTGGGGCTAAGGAGCTTGAGCCATTTGACTTGGGAGCAGCCTTTTTCCGCGAGCCTCGCATTCGCGAGCCACAAAATCATTGGAATCAATGGGGCTTTTGGCGAATTTCCAACCAAAGCCCTACTGAGCTGCCAATTCTGACGCGCCAGGGCGAGTCGTGGTGGGGCGTTCCAGGATGGTTGCCTGGCCTCGTTATGGCATTGGCAACGGGGTGGCTTGGCAGTCAAAAAGGCCGAGGCAAGACATGAACTGCCCACGCTGTGAAGTGGCTGAACTGATCCACGAAACCCGAGATATGCCATGTGTCTACAAGAGCGAAACCACGACCATTCAAGCGGTGACAGGCGACTTTTGCCCAGCCTGCGGCGCGGTGATCTTGAACCGTGAACAACACACCCGCTATAGCGAGTTGCTGAGACATTTCCAGCACCAGGTGAACCGCCTGGCAGTCGTCCAAGCGCCAAAGCCACCCAGAAGCCACACAAACGGCATCAGAGCGCACGAACAGACTTGACCCACCGACAAGGCGCCTAGACAAACCAAAAGCGCCCTGTGGGCCGTTTTGCCAGCGCTCTACAAGCGTCGTCACTGTCAGCAAACTGACTGACAGTGACGACGCTACGTGTAGCAGCCTGCTTCAACGGGGAACGTTACGCAGGGGGTTGGGTGCCGTTACCGTGGGACGCTACGTGCTTGGCCAGGAAGGGCGGCGGGCCGGGGGGTGTGTCTGCAAGGGCTTTAGCCCGCGCAGGGCGAAGCCCGAAGGCAAGGCTTTTGACGCCGCATTAAGCGGCGGCTGAAGGCCGCGCATGCTAGAAGTTCTTTAGAACTTCTTAGAACGGAAATTTGCCGAACGGCAAAAAGCTATGTAATGCAAGGGTTTGCGCCCGTTTTTTGGGTCTGTCAGATTGCCACTTAAGCCGGGGGTGGTTGCCACCTAAGCCGGGGGTGGTTGCCACCTAAGCCGGTAGTTGCTACTTGGGCCGGGCTATTCCATCGCTGCCCTGAAGGGGTGCCTCAGAAACGGGAAAAATCGACGTTAGCCGCCCATTGCGTCCGGGTGGCCCCTTGCCAGGCACATACAAAATATTGTATGGTCCATGTGTGACCGATCCCAAACCCGTCGAGTTCCGGGGTAACTCCCTTGATGACCTTCGCACCTTTCCTCTCCCAGCCAGGCGCGAGGCAGGCCATCAGCTCGATCAGGTGCAGAACGGCCAAGAGCCCGACGACTGGAAGCCCATGAACCCTGTGGGCCAAGGTGTGAAGGAAATTCGGATTCGGGATGCAGCCGGTGCGTTCCGGGTCGTCTACGTTGCCAAGTTCGCCGATGCCGTCTATGTGCTCCACTGCTTCCAGAAGAAGACAGAGAAGACCAGCAAGACCGATCTGGACTTGGCCACGAAACGTTACCGGGAGCTGTTGAAGGAGCTAGGCCAATGAGCAACCAACGATTTGCCAGCGTGTGGGATGCCATCGAGGACACCCCGGAAGAAGCGGAAAACATGAAACTTCGTTCCGTTCTGATGACGGCGTTGAAGAACCACCTCACCCGTACCAAGATGAGCCAGGCGCAAGCCGCCAAGCTCTTCGGCGTGACTCAGCCGCGCATCTCGGATCTGATGCGCGGCAAGATCAACTTGTTCGGCCTCGATGCGCTGGTGAACATGGCAACGGCGGCGGGACTTCACATCGAGATGCGGGTACTTGAAACGGCCTGATCTTCTCGAAACTCGCCGTTCTAACCCGTTTGGACCGAGAACGGTTTTCGAGCGGCCACATCCACTCAGCTGCTCAACGAGCAGCCGCCTGGCTCATCAGGTCATGTAACTCGCTGGGAGTCATGTCGTGCTCACCCTCAAGGAACGGTAGTTCCTTGGGACGACTCACCAGCACAAGCCCGCTGGTCTGATCGATAGCCCAGCCTATGCCCCCTTGCAGGCCGCGTGTGCGGTCTGCGATTTCGTCCAGAGCATCCCGCAACTGGCCCCGTTTCTTGCTGCGATCAGATGCTGCAAATCCTTCCCATGCCGCTTGTCCCCAGACATGAGGGGCTAGGATGTCAAGGCGCGCCCCGTTGCCGTTGCCGAGCGCACGACCAAGCCGGATGTTTGAGCACAGCCAGCAGTGCAACAGCTTGGCGGCTTCGCTTTCCAGCTCGTTGCGCTCAAACAGCGAAACCTTGACGTGCTGTTCTCGGAAAACCGCACCAGTCAGACGTGGGTTAACCGCGACGAAAATTTCTCCGGTCTTGTGGTTGAACCTGCTTGACACAAGATTACAGCGGTAGTCCCAGCCAGTGGTGTGATTGACCTCCCGTATCTGAGCATTGCCGAGCCTGTTCAAACTCGCCTTAGTTCTTCCGAGTGCTGCCCCGCTTTCCGGGTCGTCATATCCGGCGTCAATCAGCAGGCTTCGCAAGCTGGTTTTTTTGGTCTTCAGCGGCCTGCCGTCGTCATTGTCAAAGTCCAGAGCCAAGCGCAACTGTTTGCCGATTTCGCCAGGTGGTTTTGCCTCGATCATCAAACCATCAATGCCAAGCTGGGCGCTTACAGCAAGCAGGATAGATTGATCGTCTGCCCCTAACTGCTCGAACCCTTGGAAGCTGATTTCGCTATCCCCAAAGCGGCGAGGTGGCACATACAAGCGCCCGCGCTTTTTGCCCTTGGTTGGCACAAAAAGTCCGTCAAACACATGGGCAGGGTCGAACTTGGCATAGGCCGGCTTAATACGCTGCTGAGTCATAACCTTTGCCCTTTCCAACTTTTCCGTTTTCTTGCTTGGTTTCCACCAGTTGAACGGGCAGCAACACCCCGCCGCTGTGCCTCTGATACCAGCGGTCGAGTGGGGTGACGTCGTAGTTTTGTTTGCTCACGCCGAACCGCACGAATAGGCCGCGTCGGTCGCCAATGGACGAACGGTCAAAGCCGCAGTCACTCAGGCGCTCGGCCTCCTGCTCTGTCATTTTGGCGACGTAGCCGCACCATCTGGCGTTGTCGATCAAGGCAGACGCGCCCCGCGCTGCCTGCTGCTGGTCTGTCTGGCCATCGCGGGCGCTGCTCTTGTTGACGTGATGCAGGTACAGCACGGATGCGCCGGTGGTGGCCGCGACGTGCTCAAGCGTGGCGACAAGGCGGGCCATGTCGCCGTTGCTGTTCTCGTCGAGCTGGTGAATGCGGCTGAGTGTGTCGAGCACGATCAGCCGTGCACCGGTGGAATACTCCGTCACGCGGCGCAAGTGCACCTCATCCATCACGTTCAGACGCTTGCCCATGATCGGTTCAAGAATCAGGTTCGCCGCGATGGCTTCGCGGGCAGACTGCCCCAAGTGCTGGCCGATGGAGTGAACCCGCTTGATGAGTGCTGGCTGCGGATCTTCCCCGGCGAAATAGATCACGCGGCCTGTCTGCTTTGGCGTCAGCCCGACGAGATCGCCACCGGCCACGCTGCAAGCAATCGACATAGCCGCTTCGAGTGCGAAGAAGCTCTTGCCAGTCGCACCAGGAGCAACCAGTGCGCCCACGGTTCCGGCCAGGAATCCCGGCCAGATGAAATCGAGTTCGGGCGGCTCATTTGTGAAGGCCGCCATAATGTCTAAAGCCATGCTGTTCTCCGTGTTAGAACTGTTTTGGTTAGGCGCTGCCGGGGGCCCAATCCCCTGCCGCGCCGTTTAATCTTCGCTCAGTCTTCGCCCCTCGATGTCAGCCAGGCCGAAGCCTCGACCAAGGCGTCTTCATAGGCATAGCTGGACGCTTCCTCTGGGTTCTCTGCCGTCGCGTACTCAGCCAGCGGGAACACCCCGCCCCCAACCTCCTCGCCGCTCTCCAGAAGGCGCAACCGCCAGCCGCCGCCAAGGTCGGCGGGGCGCGGGTCGATCTGGTAACTGTATTCGGCGGCCTCAAGCTGCTTGTCGCTGTTGCTCATTTCGCGTGCGCCTTATGCGCCTCCACGTAGGAACGCAGAACAGCATTG
>JANMGB010000395.1:0-2612 GCA_031374415.1 Burkholderiales bacterium | reverse complement strand
TCAACCGCGACGCGCTGGACGAGCTCGCGCCACGTGCCGTGAAAGAGCGCGTGATTGACGACGACGCGCATCTCGAAGCGCAGGAAGCCGAGGTCCGGACACGTGTCGCTCTCGACCAGGCGCAGCCAGTCTTCGAGGAACTCGACGACGTTGCGGCGGTAGTTGGCGGCGGCGCGCACTGAGCCGGTCGCCGGCGGCTGGCTGCTCATGCCGCGCGCTTTGAGATGGTGAACGAGCTTGCTCGGATACACACAGCCGGCTTCGAGCCGCAAGCCGCCGCCGAGCTGAATCTGGTTGAGCAGCAAGCTGCCGCACCCTTGGCCGAGCGCGCCCAGCAGCTCCATTGTCTGAACGGCGCGGCCCGACTCGACGCCGAGCAGCGGAATGCTCTTCCCGTCGCCGACGCACACAGTGGTGCTGATGTCGAGCACCGACTCGCACCACGGCTCGGTAACCATCGTGGGTGCGTGAGCCGCAATCCACTCTCCGATCGGCGTCTTGTTGTTGTACCGTGTTGTGCGAACAGACTGCACGCCAACAGATTGCAGCGCCGCGTGTAGCGTCGCGGCCGTGACGCACGCGGCGCTGATCGAAAAGGCGACCGGCTTCATGCGCTTGTCGCCGTCTCGGTCGTCCGGGTCCGCCTCATCGCGTTGGTAGTACGCTGGCTTGTACCTGGGCTTGACGAGTACGAGGCCGGCGGCGCAAAGCGCGTCGATGAGCGGTGCGTGATCGAGCTGGCGAATGTAGACGGGCGGCTGGTCGATCAGTTGCACAGACGCATCAAGGCCGATCATGGCGCTCGCTTTGCGACCCAGTTTGTGCAAGCGGTGGAACTGCGCGTTCGAGCTGAGCTCGAGCTCGCCCGGCAGCGTCAGCAGCCAGCCAATCAAGACGGTTATGTTGTACATGTCGATGTCGTACTTTGGCGTGCACATGGCATGAGCACTCATCTTTGCGCCGCCAGAATTGAAAAAAAAACCGCGTTCCCTTTTACGTGCAGTTGCGATGCAATCGAGGCAGCTTACTTCTTGACTCGAACGTAGAATTGCATGTCGGCGACCCAGCGGTAGGTCCCGTCGAAAGAGATCGTCCAGTCCTTGCTCGTTTTGAAAAAGTCTGTCGCTTCGGGCAAAAAGAGGGCACCATAGCCAGAGCTGTCGGCGATTTCTTCGAGGTGCGCGAACTCTTTCGGCGCGGCGGCGACCGCGAGCGCCTCTGACGTCGGCGCCGAGCGGCGGCGCGTACGCGTCGTCGGCGTGGCTGTCGGCGGCAGCGCCGAGGCAGCATTTGACGACGTCTTGCGCTTCTTCGACAGCTTCGACTCGCTCGTCGGTGCCGGCTTCATCACGACCGCCGACAGCGGCGTGCTCGACAGCTTCTTCGTTGTCGGCGGCGCTTTCGTCGAGCGCGGCGGCGGCGGCGTCAACGGGACCGCCGTGTCAGCGTCACTCCAGCCACTCGGCGGCATGCCCGTCATCAGCAACGACTCACTGGTGGTAACGACGACACCATCGTCGTTGTCGTCGTCGTCGTCGCTGTCGTTGTTGTTGCTGCTGTTGCTGCTGTTGTTGTCGTCGTCGTCGTCGACGTCGACGACGCCGAGCAGCGCGCGAAGCTTCGGCATGGCTTGAACGCGCAACGAGAAGCTCGAGAACTCGCCGCTCATATCACGGCGACGCTGTTCGAACTCGTCTTCGGTCATGACTTTCTTCTTGATTGCGCTGAACGTACGAGCGTTCGTGTAGCCGAAGAGCTGAGCGATTTCGCTCTTGGGCCAGTCGGCATTCAGAAAGAACTGAACGTCGTCTTTCTGCGCCGGCGTCAAGCCGTTTTCGGAGCGGATAAAGCGGTCGTTGCGCTCGTCGCTGCTATCGCTGCCGTCTGCCTCGCCGGCGTTGTCGGTGTCGCGGCTGAAAGCACTGCGCTCGCTCTCGTTTTGTTCTTCGAGGACGAGCTGGCCCAGCGTTTCCTGCACTTCAACGAGCCGTTGCGCCAACTCAGAGACAGAAGACTGCATCTGCGAGACACGCTCCTTCAGTTGATCCAGAATGCTCATAGTTCTCAAATGTGGTTGAGAAACGAATCTGTTTTTTTTTTGTTTTTTTTTTTTTTTTTGGTTCTGTCTGTGCTCCACGACGTGGGGAGGTTATGGGAGGTGGTTTTTTGCTCGAAAGTGTTCAACCAAAACGTACAAATCAAATGAGCCTTCATTTGATCGAATCCGAGGGCAAGACCACCCCCTTCACGCCGCCACACTGCACATCCGCATGAACCGAGAGCGTGCCACCGAGATCTGCAACGGCCTGCAGAGTCTTGGACTGCCCGCGTTTGTGACGCTCCAAATCATCGACGAAGCTGTGCACGAGAACGCGATTCGCATGTGGGCGAAGTGGGAGTTGATCAAGATCGTAGAGGCGAAGAGAGAGAATTTTGAAATAACTTTGGCGATCGATGTGTGCTCGGCGTGTTGTTGGTCGCCATTTGTTGGCGAGTGTCAAGTGCAGTGCATATTGTTGAGCAATAACTTTGACCCGATTGTGCGACGCGTGCCCGATGCGTGTGCCGCCGACACCGACCGCAAACTGTGTGCATCGACAGCGCCGCTTGTT
>JANMGB010000367.1:0-5371 GCA_031374415.1 Burkholderiales bacterium | reverse complement strand
TGCGCAAGATGGCCAGTGCGTCTGCATGACCATTTTCTGCCTGCTGAGTAAGCCAGTTTGCCCAAGCCGACGTCGACGTTTTCACGAACAGATTTTGCCGTCTGTCATTTATAACCTGGCGATGGGCAGAAAGTGACGCCTCAGCTTGTTGCTTGATAACGCCCTGCATCACCCGACGGGTTACACCTTTGCCGGTAGCTTTAAGGAGCAAGCGCTGGGTATTGCGCCAGCTCTGCAACTGTTCCTTGAATGTTTGGCCATCCTGTTTGATCTGCGTCATACCCTCACGCCGCAACCTTAGCTTGGCTTGGCGCTCATTCTGATACTGCGCAAATAACGCGACACTGGCAGGATTGTCTTGTTTCGGTTTGGGTGTGTATGCATGTTCTTTGCGCTTTTTTTGTCGCTGTTGTACTTGTTGGTTCTGGAAAGGCTGAAACGGCCCAAGGCGGTCGGTTAGCGATTTTAAGGATAGGTCGCGCCCGCAATTGCTGGCCTTTGTCCAAAGGGGGATCAGGGGATCTCCGATCACGAGACCAGCGCCACGTGGTTTGATTTCTAAGCCATGGGCGGCGGCCGTGGTATGGAGTTCCTGCCAATTCGTCGCTGTGCGCAACGCCGGTGCTACTTCGCGGGTTACGTAGCTGATCAGCGTTTCGATACCGCTTTTGGCTTCTATGTCGGCGGCGAGTAGTTGGCCTGTTTTTTGGGAAATTGTTTGTGCCTGTGCTAAAGGCTCTAGGTTGCTCTGAGTTTCACCTGTCAGGCCGTGGTTGGTTCGCTGAAGTCCATATTGAATTTCGAGTCGTTCACAGGCTTCCATCAGCCGTTTTTTGTCGTAATAGGGTTCGATACTTTGCAGACCGGTCGGATGTACTTTGTTAATGGCGACATGGACATGCAAGTGATCGGTGTCGGTATGTACCGCTGACACTCGATGGTGGTCGGCGTAGCCAATTGAGGTGCAAAGATCGTCTTCGATGGCGTGTAAAACTTCTAAAGCTTGCTGTTCGCCCGGAAGAAATGAAAAAACCAGATGGTAAGTCTTGTCTATCTTGGAGCGCGTGTTGGCGGCTTGTGTCGCCTCGATTAACACAGCAGCGGCGGCAGGGTCGTCGGTACCGCAATTGCTGACGCGGTAACTGCCGACACGTTCACCATGGGTCGTGGTTGCACGGGTGTCCAAGATGTAGTCGGCGGTTCTGGCCCATGAAGCGGGGTTGAGGCTGCCTTTGGCCGCCACCATGTAACGGACAAGCCGGGCCGGGCTTGAGGTGCCCTTATTCCGGGCGATGCGCTTGGCAATCATCGAATGACTTTCGTCATGACAGTTAGCATGTTGGCTTGTAGACCGCGAAAGTCCTTCATAAGAGATTCTACGTCCGTGAGTTTTGCGCCATGCCCTGCTTTCTCAGAAAGCCAAAGTTTGAGTAATTCAGCGACACGGCCAAGTTCACCATTCACCTTGGCTAAATCTGTGACGGCCATGAGATCCACTCGGGAACGGATCGGATGATTTAAACCTGATGATCGAAGGTAGGCTGCCATCGATAGGCCGGACTCCGTGGCTTTGGCGGCTAGTGCAGCTTTTTCAGTGGCATCGACCCATACCTCTATCCGCTCACGGCGCGGACGAGTGCCGCGTGGATGGGGTTTTTGTTCTTCGGTTGTAGCGTCAGCTTCCATGGTTATTTTCCTTTGGCGCCATGCTTTAGTCGCGGTAGCGACCGTGGGCCTCGCAGAGCAAGTGGACGTCGAGCCGTAGGCGAGTAAGGGCCGTAATGGGCTGGGACGGGCGCAGCCTGTACCGGTACATTACACATCTTGCCCTTCTTTAAGTAGTGTTTGGTTGGGGTGATTTTACCTGCCTGGATGCCCACATGCTAGATCATTCAAATAAGTTGCGCTAAATTGCATTAAGTTGCATTAAGTTGCATATAAAATGTAAAAATGCTTTCATAGTTGCATTAAATTGCATTATTTTGCGTTAAATTGCATTAAGTTGCATAGTAACGGTGACGCGCTTGTTCAGCGAGGAGAATTCCATGTCAGAGCAATCCGACAAGGACAGTCGGCAAGGTCTTGTCCCCTTCTTGGCTGGTATTGATGATTTTCGCCGACTAATTGATACGGGGCATACGCGAAGATCGATCTACGATAATCATAAAGCGCAGCTCGGAATGAGCTATTCACAGTTCACTCGATACATTAGCAAATACCTACCACAGTCAAAAAAACCTGGGTACCTCAAACAGGATGACCAAAAAGATCAAGAGCCAGCGAGCCAACTTAGTCCCTCCACGTCCAGAGCTAAACCTCCACTCGGGGTCAAGCCGCCCTATTTCCATCACGACCCAAGCAGCGGCAATGACCGGCAAGACTTGATCTAAATCTGAAAAGGAAGAATACGTATATGCAACAAGTTCACCTAACACTACAGGGTAAGGGCGGAGTCGGTAAGTCTTTGGTCGCTTCCCTGTTGGTTCAGTATCTACAAAGCAAAGGGAAGTCGGTGATTGCCATTGACACCGATCCGGTTAATGCCACGCTTTCCGGTTACCAAGCATTTAAGACCCAAAGATTAGAGTTAATGGACGGTGGCACGTTGAACGAGCGTAATTTTGATCGCCTAATTGAGCAGATTATTATCGATGACAGTAATTTCGTCATTGATAATGGTGCTGCATCATTTTTACCCCTGTCTTACTATCTTACTGAAAATGATGCCCTCAACTTAATCAATAACAACGGCAAGCAGGTCTTCATTCACACACTGATCACCGGTGGCCAAGCCATGCGTGATACCTTGGGCGGCTTCGCATCGCTGGTCGAGCAGATTCCTGACAACACCCATATCGTCGTCTGGTTGAATGAGTTTTTTGGCAACATTGAAGCTGAAGGTAAAAACTTCGAGCAGATGAAGGTCTATCAGAACAATAAGAATCGCGTGTTCGGCATGGTGCGCATCACTCGCCAAACTGCCAGCACTTTTGGTGAGGACGTAAAGATGATGCTCGATCGCAGGCTGACTTTTGCCGAAGTCGATCAATCATCAGAATTCGGCATCATGTCAAAATCACGATTAATGCGGATCAAGACATCCATATTTGAACAACTTGCGGTTGTCATCTAATGAAAACACCCATCATCGATTTTGAAGAAATCAGAAAACAAGTCTCAATCAAACATAACGTGCTACTGGGGAAAGATGACCCCATTCTTACTACTGTGACGATCAATGAAATGGTACTAGGTCGTTATGTAGAAATCATTTCTGAAAAGACTAACGAATCCAACCAATCTTTAATTAAAAGCCTGGAACATCAAGTAGCGCTATCTAAAAAAACCGCAGGGGAAATCATCACTGAGGCAGCTAATTATGTCAGCAACCAATTGCATGCATCTGTTACAGACGCCGTAAATGCGGCATGCATCGAGCTAAAAAATCAGCTAGCTCAATCACAAGCGATCAGCGTTGAAGCCTTGCGCAGCGCACAACAAGCTCAGGCAGCCCAAAAAATCGCCTTACTGGCCGCGATAGTGGCCGGATCGGCTGCGACTATTGCTACGGTGGTTTTGATCTTAGCCTTACTCTAACCGAGCAAAATAAATTGCGCCCCGCTAATATCAGAAGAACTGGATCGTTGCGCAAACCGTAAAACGATACTGACTCCAATCAACCTCCCCCCTCGAATCCAATCAATTAACCACCAACTCAAGGAGAGAAAAAAAAACCATACAAAACACAATAACCAATTGTTTTATATGGTTTTTTTTAAAAGGTGCACCCCCTGCACCTTTTGCTTTTACGCCACAATCTCCAGCTCATTCATGAGTAGTTTTAGAATTTTTTGGAGCTTTTTCTCATCCAAATCCACAAACTCAAATTTGTGAGCACCATTTTGATTTATCGAATGTTTCAGAATTTCCGCACCATTTTTGGTTTTATAAAGAACAGGTTTTTTGATTGTGGGCGTAGCGGTCTTAATTCGTAGAGCACTTTTATATTCGGAAATAACTTCTAAAGGCGTTCGCCGTTGCAGATCATTGCTGATGCATTCTTGCTTCTCACTTATCAATCGCGCGCTCACAGCCAATAGCTTTGATTTAGCAATGGAGTTTTTACGAATCTTGGCAATAATCCAATCAGCAAACTCTAACGACAAGTCTGCTGGCGAAGCAAAAGATCGAACAATTTCAATTGGCAGATCCGCAAGCGCCTTATACTTTTTAATCTGCCTCGGAGACAACCCTTCGAGAACAGCCAATGTTTCCCAATTTTTAACTTGTTTGGATTCAATATCATGTAAAAATGACAACGCTCTTTCATAGACTGAAATAGGCGACTGCTGATTTTCAAGACGACTTAACCGTCTTATATCAGCATCTGGTATATCTCCTACCAATGCCAAATACTTACGATTAGGAATATTTTTAACGCAAAACAATCGACGCGAGCCCGCCACCAGCTCATACCTGCCCGTGTTTATTGAGTACCGCACATAACCTGGTTCTGACTGCCCTTCTGATTTAATACTTTCGTAAATATCAGACACGGAAGACATATCTAACAAAGATTGAATCCGTTGATTTTGCTGGCTTACATCAATCTGAGATGGATCTAACCACATTTTTTTAAATTGAACATCTACGCCAGAAAGTGGCATTTTCAAAGAAATGGTATCCATCTGTTTACTCATCTCTTCTTGGAGTGAAGTTAATTTATTTTCCAAATCTCTAACATCATCACGACGCTGCATGGTTCGATTAAAGATTTCGTTGGACCCCCCTCTACCATGACCCACCAGCTTTGTGGCTGGCGAGGCTGCGCCATCTTCTTTTTTAATTTCTTTATTTTTAACCACCTGATTAGCAACTTTTTGATCTAATAATTCCAAATCCAAGAATTCACTCTTTTTAGTCATGATCACATCACTCCCTCGTTAATAAAAACTGCATCCGTTTCTACATCTTCAAAATTTTCTTGGTTAAAATACGGCAGGATTACTTTCTTTTCAATTTCGTCAAAAACAGCATCATAAATATCAACTGCGCTCGTTAATGAGCGTCTATTTGCTGCTTTAGAGGGTTGTTTTTCATATATTGTCGAGATTTGTGTGCCCGCCTTACCTATTTCATCTGACTTTTTGACAACACTTTCTAATGTTCTAAAACCAAACGTTCTCCTGATAATGCCAGTCATCCAATTTGAATATTGCGCATTGGCATATTTTGTGACGAGAACATGGTATTGGGGAAAAGTCACGTCCATCCCAACTTTAATAAAAGATGCAACCGAGTTTTTAAGGTTTGTAAAAAATTGCACCGTAGAAGCATAATCGGCCATTTGCGAGGCAGAGAAATACGGCGC
>JANMGB010000191.1:0-5411 GCA_031374415.1 Burkholderiales bacterium | reverse complement strand
ATGGTATCTTCGCAAAATCTGGACCTGTTTGATCTCAGTACACAGAAGAATTTTGATATCTCTGCGCTACGCCTTGATTCATAAGGGTTTAGCTACTACACACGTGAACCGCGCCTGGAGTAGAGATCAGGTTGTCTGAAGGTAGGTTCAAGTTGTTAATTCTTGGCCTCCACTTTGGCACATTGATGCCGTTACGGGTGGGGGCGTCCATCCCATTGCTTACGTCACGGGCTGTCCTTCACTGCAGATACCCCCTGGTTGCGGGCGTATCACCTGTGGGTCAAGGTATTCGCACTGACCTTCGCACTCGGCGTGGTCAGCGGTATCACGATGAGTTTCCAGTTCGGCACCAACTGGCCGGGTTTCATGCAATCAGTTGGCAACATCGCCGGCCCATTGCTGGCCTACGAAGTGCTGACGGCCTTCTTCCTCGAGGCCACCTTCCTAGGAATCATGCTCTACGGACACAGCCGCGTCGGCAACCGCCTGCACACGCTGGCCACGGTACTCGTTGCGGGAGGCACCACGTTGTCGGCGTTTTGGATCATCGTGCTCAACTCGTGGATGCACACGCCGGCCGGGTTCGAGCTGCGAGACGGCGTTGTGCATGCCACCGACTGGTGGGCCATTGTCTTCAACCCGTCGATGCCCTACCGGCTGTCGCACATGATGATCGCCTCAGGCCTCACGGTGGCGTTCCTGGTGGCCGGTATCAGTGCCTACCGCTGGAGGCGTGGTGACCGGAGTGACGATGTCAGGCTGACGATGCAAAGCGGCGTGGCAGTTGCGGCGCTGCTTATTCCGCTGCAGATCGTGGTTGGCGACCTGCATGGCTTGAATACGCTGGAGCACCAGCCGGCGAAGATCGCCGCCATGGAAGGCATCTGGCAAACCCAGAAGGGTGCGCCGATGACCTTGTTCGGCCTGCCCGATGAAGTGGCCGGCGAGACCCGCTTTGCGATTGAGGCGCCTAAGTTGGCCTCGCTGGTGCTGACGCACAAACTCGACGGGGAGGTGAAAGGTCTGGACACCTTTGTCGGCCAGCACCTGCCAGTGGCGCCGGTGTTCTTCAGCTTCCGCCTGATGGTCGGCATCGGTCTGCTGATGCTGGCCGTTAGCTGGATCGGGTGGTGGCAGTTGCGCCCTAACAGCCGCCGCCGCGAGCCTTCGCCGCTGCTGACAAGCGCCTTGCTCGTGATGACGTTTTCGGGTTGGGTGGCCGTTCTTGCTGGCTGGTACACCACCGAAATCGGCCGTCAGCCGTGGCTGGTCTACGGTGTGCTCAGCACGGCCCAAGCTGCCGGGCCGGTGCCAGCGCCAACGATCGCGTTGACGCTGGCGATCTACGTGGCGATGTACCTTGCGCTGGCAGTGGCCTACGTTGCAACCGTCTTCCGTCTGGCGCGCAAGGTCGCTGCCGTAGGATCGCCGCGCCCGTCCGCTGGCCCATTGCCCGCATCCGCACGAGCGCAAGCGAGCTCGGCATGAATATGATCGAAGGCGTACTGCAGGCGCCAGGCGGCTGGTTGCCTCTGGCCTTTCTAGCCATCATGGGTTTGGCGATGCTGGCCTACGTCATCCTCGACGGCTACGACCTGGGCGTGGGCACGCTGCTGGGTGCTGCAGGCGAGCACGATAAGGACACGATGGTCGCGTCGATCGGTCCGTTTTGGGATGCCAACGAAACCTGGTTGGTGCTGGGTGTGGGCATCCTGCTGGTGGCTTTCCCAGCAGCTCACGGGTTGATCCTTGGGACGCTGTACCTCCCGGTGACGCTGATGCTTGTGGGCCTGACGCTGCGCGGTGTGGCGTTTGACTTCCGCACCAAGGCCGGTGCCGAGCGCAAGGCGATGTGGAACCTGGCGTTCAACGCCGGTTCTGTACTGGCCAGCCTGGCCCAGGGCTACATGCTGGGTCAGTGGGTCACTGGTTTTAGCGGGGATGGCTGGGCAACGCTGTTCTCAGCGCTGATCGCGGTATGCTTGCTAGGCACCTACATGCTGCTCGGCGCCGGCTGGCTGATCATGAAGACCGAAGGCCCGCTGCAACTCACTGCGGTCCGCTGGGCGCGCGTATCGCTGGGGCTGACGGCCGCGGGGGTGGTAGCGATTTCGGCGGCCACGCCGCTCGTCAGCGCAGCCATTTTCGAGCGCTGGTTCACCTTTCCCTACATCGTGTTGCTGGCGCCGCTGCCGTTGGCCACGCTGCTGTTGTTCTTTATCGTCGAGCGCTCGTTGCAGCGGCTGCCGACGCGACTGACGCAGGGCAATGCATACGGCGACTGGGTGCCATTCGCCGGCGCAGTGGGCATTGTGATGCTGGCCTTCTATGGTCTGGCCTACAGCCTCTTCCCTTGGCTCGTGGTCGACCGGCTCACTGTCTGGCAAGCAGCGAGCAGCACTGAGTCCTTGTGGATCATCTTCATCGGCGCTTGCATCGTGCTTCCCATCATCGTGGGCTACACGGTGTTCAGCTACTTGGTTTTCAGGGGAAAGGCAACGGCGCTCGAATACTGAGGCCAGCGTCTGGCGACAAGACTTGGTGTCGCGAGCCGAACAGTCGGTCGTGACGTAAAACTTGTCATGCAATTTACAATGGCCTTTCTGGCTTATGCACAAAAGAAGTCGCATAGACTTTCCCTATACCCTTCAGAACTGAAGATACTGGGTCGATGGGTCGTTTTGAGAATGGAGATGCAAAGCGTAAAGCACAGCGATACCATTTGGTATCGCGAGCATTTACAACGCCACAGATCCGTTTTCAAAACGGCTCAGCGATCCGCCATCCTCAGTTCCGAGGGGTATAGATCGAGGCACTAGGGAGGGGAATGCACTGGTAAGTGAGTAAACAAGCGCAGCAATCCACGTGCTGCCGCACCGGGCGCCAAAGACCGCTGCGTCACAGCCTGCTCGGTGCTCAACAAAGCGGCCTGCACGGGCGGATGTTTTTCAAAGTGAGTCATTAAGTGGGCCCTGATGAGGTCCCACATCCAGGTCAAATTTTGCGCATGTCGACGTTGATCAAACCGTCCACACTCACGCTGATGCGCCACTGCGCGCTGCACCACCCCCCAAAAATGGGCCACCTGTTGGGGGCACAAAGCACTCAGACACAAGACTTGGGTTGTGTCTCGCGCATCGGTCAAGCGCAAAGCGGCCAAAATCTGTGATTGCGCCAAAGCCGCCGCCTGAGGGTCAAGATCGGCTTTATGGACCACCACCAAGTCAGCCAGCTCCATCACCCCGCGTTTGAGGGCCTGCAAATCGTCGCCAGCATTGGGCAGCTGCAGCAGCACAAAGAAGTCAGTCATGTGTGCCACAGCCATCTCACTTTGCCCAATACCCACTGTTTCAATGATGACCACGTCATACCCAGCAGCCTCACAGGCCAACAGGGTCTCACGCGTCTTCTCAGCGACGCCGCCCAAAGTGCCTGATGCGGGGCTGGGTCGAACATAGGCCTCATCTTTGAGTGAAAGACCTGCCATGCGAGTCTTGTCGCCCAAAATTGATCCCCCATTCACGGTCGATGAGGGATCAATGGCCAACACCGCCACCTTGTGACCTTCATCAATCAAGGCCAAGCCCAAAGCCTCAATGAAGGTTGACTTCCCCACTCCTGGCACCCCGCTGACCCCCAAACGCAATGAGCCCCCGGTATGGGGCAGGAGGCTGTTGAGCAAAGCATCTGCCCGCACTTGGTGATCATCTCGAGTGGACTCAATCAACGTGATCACTTTGGCTAGCGCGCGCCGATCACCCTTGAGCAAAGCGGTAAGCAAAGGATCGGGGTTTAGCACCGCAGAGTCCAGACCCTGTGGGCTCTCGTGCAAGCTCTGAGCTTGAGAGACCGGGGCTGTCACAGTGACCCTCGGAGCGACGACTTGATCTTGTCAAGCACATCTTTGGCGGACACGGGGATTGGGGTAGCAGGACCATAAATGCCCTGAACTCCGGCGCCCAACAAAAAATCATAATCTTGCCTAGGAACCACCCCGCCGACAAACACCAAGATCTCAGATGCCCCTTGGGCCTTTAGCGCTTGGATGATGGCAGGCACCAAGGTCTTGTGCCCAGCCGCCAGGGTGCTCACGGCTACCGCATGCACATCATTGTCAATGGCCTGACGGGCGCATTCTTCGGGCATTTGAAACAGCGGGCCGATATCAATGTCAAACCCCAAATCGGCAAACGCTGAGGCCACCACTTTGGCGCCTCGGTCGTGCCCGTCTTGCCCTAACTTGGCAATCATCAGTCGAGGTCGTCGACCATAAAGTTGCGCAAAATCTTTGATTTCAGCCTGTAGCTGAGCCCACCCGCTGGCGCCCTCATAGCACGCCGCATACACGCCAGATACCTTTTGGGTGTCAGCCCGGTGTCGCCCCCAAACCTTCTCGAGGGCCTCACTCACCTCACCCACCGTGGCGCGCAAACGCATCGCATTCACTGACAAAGTCAACAGATTACCTCGGTCGGCCGTCGCTGAAGCGGCACAGGATGTCAAGGCCGCCAAAGCGGACTGCACCGCGGTGCCATTACGCTGCGCGCGCAACTGAGCAAGGCGCTGCACTTGCGCCTCACGCACCGCCACATTGTCAATGTCCAGGGTTTCAATGGCGGTCTCTTCAGTCAGCTTGTATTTGTTCACCCCCACCACCACATCGCTGCCTGCATCGATTCGCGCTTGTTTTTGTGCAGCGCTGGCTTCAATTTTGAGCTTGGCCCAGCCACTATTGACAGCCTTGACCATACCCCCCAGCGCCTCGACTTCTTCGATGAGGGCCCAAGCTTTATCAGCCATCTCTTGGGTCAGCGACTCCATCATGTAGCTGCCCGCCCAGGGGTCGACCACTGAGGTGATGTGCGTCTCTTCTTGAAGAATGAGTTGCGTGTTACGAGCAATCCTGGCGCTGAACTCGGTGGGCAAAGCCATCGCTTCATCCAAGGCATTGGTGTGCAAACTCTGTGTGCCGCCAAATACGGCGGCCAGGGCTTCTACCGTGGTGCGCACCACGTTGTTGTAGGGGTCTTGCGCGGTCAAACTCCAACCCGATGTTTGACTGTGTGCGCGCAACATCAAGCTCTTTGGATTTTGGGCACCAAAGCTGTTCATGATGCGCCACCACAGCAAACGCGCGGCCCGCAGTTTGGCCACCTCCAAGTAAAAATTCATGCCCACAGCCCAAAAAAAACTCAGGCGCCCGGCAAACGCATCCACATCCAAACCCATCGAGAGTGCCGTTTTTACATACTCTTTGCCATTGGCCAAGGTCAAGGCCAACTCCAGCGCTTGGTTGGCTCCGGCCTCATGCATGTGATAGCCCGAAATCGAAATTGAATTGAACTTCGGCATGTGATGGGTGGTGTAAGCAATGATGTCACCCACAATCCGCATGCTGGGCTCAGGCGGGT
>JANMGB010000115.1:0-2490 GCA_031374415.1 Burkholderiales bacterium | reverse complement strand
CCGCCTCATCCGCCTGTCATTCCCCAAGAAAGACGGCCCGGCCAGTGAGCTGCTGGTCAATCGCTTTGAAGGCTTTGAGTCCATTTCGCGCGACTTTCGCTTCACGCTGGAGCTGCTGAGTGATGACGCGCAGATTGACCTGGTGGCGCTGCAAGGCAAGCAGATGTGCGTCTCGCTGGTGCTGCCCAACGGCAATCTTCGGCCCTTCACGGGCTATGTGCGCACCATCAAGCTCGTGCGCACCGATGGCGGGTTCGCGTTCTATGAGGCGGTGCTGGTGCCGTGGTTTGAGTTCAGCACCCTGCGCCACGATAACCGCGTCTTCCACGACAAAGACCTCCAAGCGCAAACCGATTTGCTTCTCAAAGACTACGCCGCATTGGGCCAGTGGAAGTGGCAGATCACGGGTGAGGCGCCGCGCTTCACGATGGCCGTGCAATGGAATGAGTCGCAGCACAACTACCTGTGTCGGCGCTGGGAGGCGGCCAGCTGGGCTTACTACTTCAGCCACAGTGATGAGGGGCATGTGCTGCACCTGATCAACGACACCACCGTGCTGCCCGCCATTGAGGGCGGCGCCCCGGAGATTCGCTTTCACCGCGGTGGGGGCTCGCAGGACGAGGACGCGATTGGTCAATGGAGCCCTGTGCGCGAATGGATCTCTGCGCGCCGTGCGGTGAGTGGCTTTGATTTCAAATCCCCCCAGCCCGTGCAAGCGGACACCGCGACCGTCGTGCAGCAAGGCGATGTGCCCGAGATTGAGACCTACACCTACGAGGGCCACTACGGCTTCAAGTACCCGTCGGGGGCGAATAATCTGGCCCAGCGCCGGCTCAAGGAAAGCGAGGCGCGCTCAGAATACTTTGAGGCGCACAGCAACAACCGCTATGTGGCCTGCGGGCGATGGTTCAAGCTCACCGACCATTTCAAATACAGCGGTGACGCCGCCGACTTCCTGATCTTGGAAGTGCACCACCAGGCCACGAACAACTACCTGCAAACGGACGACAAGGGGCAGGCCAAGCCGGCGGAGTACAAGAACCAATTCACCTGCTTGCCCAAAAAGACGCCCTGGCACCCGGGCGTGGGCTTCAACAGCCAGGCGTCCTTGATTCTGGCGCCGCAGACTGCCACGGTGGTGGGCCCTGAGTCTGAGGGCAGCTTGCACGTGGACGAGTACGGCCGCATCCGGGTGAAGTTTCACTGGGACCGCGAGGAGGGCACACTCGGCAGTTCCTGGGTGCGGGTCAGCAGCAACTGGGCCGGTAGCCAAAACGGCTTGAGCAGCCACCCCCGCGTGGGTTCTGAGGTGGTGGTGCAATTTCTGGACGGGAATCCAGACCACCCCCTCGCCACATCTTCCGTTCACAACAGCCACTACATGCCGCCCTGGAAGCTGCCCGAGCAGCGGGCCTTGATGGGCCTGCGCAGCCGGGAGCTGACGCACGGTGGGGGCAACAGTGCGGGGGGCCGCAGCAACCACCTCTTGCTTGACGACACACCTGACAGCATCCAGGTTCAGATGCGCAGCGACCACCAAGCCAGCCAACTGAGCCTGGGCCACATCACCCGGATTGAAGACCACGCGGGGCGCAAAGATGCGCGGGGCCAGGGCTTTGAGCTGCGCACCGATGGCCACGGCGCAGTGCGGGCGCAAAGGGGCCTGCTGCTGAGCACCGAGCCCCGCCCCAACGCGCAGCGCCACACCACCGACATGGGTGAGACCGTTCAGCGGCTGGAGCAAGGCAAAGACCTGCACAACAGCATGTCCGAGGCCGCGCAGCTGGCCAAGGGGCACTTGGCGGGCGACCAAGATGAGGTGATCAAAGCCCTGCAAGCGCAAGTGCAAGCGCTCAAAGGCCAAGGCGGCAACCCAGCCCAGGGCGAGTTCCCCGAGCTGCAAGAGCCGCATGTGGTGCTGGCCAGCCCCGTGGGCATCGAGACCAGCGCCCAGGGCTCCACCCACCAAATGAGCACCGAGCACCACGCGGTGACCAGCGGCGCGCACACCAGCTTCAGCGCGGGCAAGAGCTTGCTGGTCAGCGTGCGCGAGGCGGTGCGCATGTTCGCCTACAAGGCCGGGATGAAACTCGTGGCGGCCAGCGCCGACATCGACATCACGGCCTTGAAAGACAGCGTCAACATCCTGGCCAAACTCAACATCACCCACACAGCCAACCGCATCACCATCACGGCCAAAGAAGAAGTGGTGATCAACGGCGGCACCAGCTTCAGCCGCTGGAATGCCTCGGGCATCGTGCACGGCACCAACGGCCTGTGGCGCGAGCATGCTGCGCAGCACAGCCTGGTGGTGGGCGCGGCCGAAGGCCGGCCCAACCTGCCCACACCGACGGTGCTGCCCTTGGGGATGCTGGCGCTGAGCAACCAGTACGTCAATGGTGCAGGGGCGTCGGTTGAGCCCGTCAAGGCGGGCCCGTACACGGTGACGGATGCGCAAGGCGGGGTGCACCAAGGCAGCCTCAGTGGGCG
>JANMGB010000111.1:0-1118 GCA_031374415.1 Burkholderiales bacterium | reverse complement strand
GCAGACGACCGTTGTTGGCAGACGCTGTGCATGTGTGTGTGTGCCCGACGACGACGCCCGACGAGGACGACTGCTGTGCTTGACGTGCCACGGCGACGCTGTGCTGCGCCGCTCGTTCGTTCTTCATTCACCCTGCGCCAGATCGGCCGTGCGCGGCGCGTGTGCGGCGTGGTGCCAGCATGAGCACTGCCGAGGCACCGAGTGTCCGTTTGCTGTTGCCGAGCGTGGCCTGGCGACTGTGCGCCGTGGCGTTACGACCGGTCTCTTGGTTTCGTCGGTCGGCAGTCGTCGTGTTGCTGCTCGTGCCGATGCGAGGTCGACAACGCACGTTCGTCGGCCGCATCGTGTTGCAGTGGAGCAGCGCGTTGCCGACGGTCTCGTGCACGGGCAAGACGTCGTCGTCGCTCTTTGCCCGTCGCCGGCAAAAGCGAGTGCGTGCGCCCGGTCGGCTCGAGTGCGTGGGCCGAAGCAAACGGCGGAACGAGCGCCAGAGCACGGTCGAGTTGCGCGGCAGCATTCGAGCACCGTCGTGGTCGCGCACGAGCGTGCCGGCGTTGGCGGCTGAGCTGCGCGTTGTCGTTGGCGACACGACGTCGGCGGGCGGAGCTTTGTGCGCGCCGGCAGTTGCCTGAGTGTCGCCAAAGTGCGTCCGACGTGTGCCGCGATCGACCGCCGGCCGGTTTGACGTTGGAGCGTGCGTCGATCGTCGACGCTCAAGTGCCGCCAAACTTGCGCGCAACCGACTCGCTCTCCGCCGTGGCAGGCTCGACGTGGTGCTCGACGATCGAATCTGTGCTTGAAACCAACAACGAGCCCGTCGGTAGACTTGCGCAAACACACAGCAACAAAAAGAAAAAGTTGACTCGTTTCAGTCGCAAAATGTCGTCGTCGTCGCTGCGCAAGATCAAGGAGAAGATTGAGAAGAAGAACAAAAAGCCGCGTAAGAAGTACACGTTCAATCGCGACGACGGGCCTCAGTGCAACGTGTGTCTGCGACGGTTCCGCGACAACTGGACGTTGCGCAACCACAAAGCTCGAATTCACGAAGGCAAGACGAGCAAGGACTTTGAGTGCCCCAAGTGCCACAAGAAGTTCACTATGAAGAGTAGCTTGACCAC
>JANMGB010000087.1:0-5233 GCA_031374415.1 Burkholderiales bacterium | reverse complement strand
CTTGCGGGCGATGGTTTCCAGCTGGTCCAGGCGGAACATGCCGCGTGCCAGTGTCAGCAACTCGGGCAAGCGCTGGTCGTAGTCTCCGTTGGACACGTCTGCGGCCAGCCGCAGCTGGCGCATGTCATTGAAGGCGTGGTGGATGCGGTCGCCGCAACTGGCGTTAGCACCTTCGCTCACGGTGAAGGTGTCGCTGCGCAGCTGGGGGTTGGTTTCCAGGTGATGCAGCCATTCGCTCACGCTGTTGCGAAATTGCGGGATATCGGCGTTGGGTGTGGTGGCCAGGCGGGCAAGGAAATCGGAAAACGCAGTGGCGTTGGGCTCTGCAGAAAATTCCTGCCATCGGCGAGGGTTGGCAGCGATGTCACTCGGCGGCTCAGGCCCCCAGACCGCGACTGTGGCCGCGAGCCCTGTCAATGGGGCAGGCTGCCGCACTGCGGGTACCGCGGGCACTGCGGGTACCTCTGGCCGCCGATCTGCTCGCGCTGGGTGCAGCTGTATTTGATCCAAGGCCATATTGATGAACTCCCCGTCCCCGATGGGGTGACCCGCTCCAGCGGCGGTGCGTTGAATATTCAAAAGTTCAGCAGCAACTACAGGATCAAGCCGGGCCAGGACGGCTTGAGCTACGTTTTGAATGCCGATGTCAGCAGGCTCGGGCTGTGCGTGAACTCTGGCGGGGGCTGCGGGCTGGGCAACAGGTACTGCTGCGGGCCGAGCCTGCGCGATTGGCTGCCGGGGCTGCGATGGGTTTCGGTCGAAGGTGATTCGTGGGCCCTGGTAACCGGGGGAACTTTGAAGTCGCTCTAAGCGCTCGATGGTCTGAGCCGAAAGGGGATTGGAACGCAGGTTGACCGTGGCCGTTGGGGCCATTTGGGCCAGGGCATTGATGGCTTGCGGGGAGATATCGACCAGTTGATTACTATGAGCATCCAGCTCCGCCAAACCTGGTGGCAGGCGGTCCGGTAGCGTGGTCAGTCGGTTGACGCTGACGTCCAGGGTGCGCAGCGGGCTGGGTAAATTGTTTGTCAACCTTTCCAGGCTGTTGATGCTGAGGTCCAGTTGTTGAAGGGTTGAGGGTAGATCGTCTGGAACTGAACGCAGACGGGTACACGACAACTCCAGGCGGGTTGTGACGTGGACGATTTGTGGGCCTTGGTATCCGGGGGCGTTTTGGAGTTGCTCTAATCGGACGATGGTCTGAGGCGAAAGGGGATTGGCGCTCAGGTCGACCGTGGCCGATGGGGCCATACGGGCCAGGCAATTGATGGCCTGCGGGGAAATATCGACCAATTGGTTGTGGTTGAGGTTCAGTGTCTGCAGGCCCCTGGGCAGACGTTCCGGTAGCGTGCTCAGTCGGTTGTGACTGGCATCCAGGGTGTGCAGCTGTCGGGGCAAGGTGTTTGGTAAGTCGCGCAGGCCGTTGTGATTGACCTTCAGCTCCTCAATGCATGAGGGCAGGTTGCTTGGAATGTGATTCAAGCTGTTGCGCGCTAAATCTAGCCTGGTGAAGCCAGGCGGAAGTAACGGGGGTATGGTTTCAACCCTCATGGAACTTAGGTTCAGCAGCCCCCGGCTTTCTGGGAGGGTTGTGCCCAGTGGCGAATCGCCGAACTGCTGAAAACGTCTAATTCGCTGATATATCTCGCGACGATCTTGCTCAACCAAGGGATGTTCCATGACCCACGCTCGAACAGCCGGCTGCCATAACCCGAGACGACTGAATTGTTGGGGCCACTGTTGGCGCCTTGGGGGGTTGGCCAACTGGCGGACCTGATCGACCTGCATTTGTGCTCGGCGGTGGGCGCCGCCCCCCCGCACTCTGGGCTCTGCGTTGGCGGGTTCTGCGGGTCGGGCGTCGGCCTGGTGGTCGGGTTGGCGCACCGGATTGGCGCGGGTTGAAGTGATTGGGAACGGCATGGTCAAATGAGCAAAGGTGGTTGGGTCGGTCAACAGGCTCGGGGTTGGAACCCCTTTTTGTTGAGAGCCACAGATCGTCACGATCTGTGGCCAAGGGATGGGGTGATTGGCGTGCGGGTTGTTGATATGAAGCCGCCAACACTGAAAACTCAGTCCCCGTCGTTCAAGGGTTCAAATCAATGGATCTGGAGGCCCTTGCTGCGCAGGAAATCCTGTGTCAGTGGGCCGTTGATCTCGCGGGCGATTTCCGCTTGGACCAGGGGCCCCATGGTGCGTTGCGCGTCGGGGTCATTTTCGAGCCCGACTTCTTGCAAACGAACCTGCAAGCGAGTCGAGAATGCTTCGTCCATGGCGTCAATGAGTTGCTCTTGGGCTTGCTCATACTGCGCAGGGATCTGACGTTGCAGCACGGCCTGCCAGGGGCGCCAATCGGTTGCCAAATAATCAGCAAAGCCCTCACGTTCGGCCACGATCACGCGGTTGTACGCGCGCTCCAGATGTTCGGGCCTGATCTCGGCCATGCTGGGGTAATGCATATTGGCGGTGTCCAGCGGCAGGGCCAAGCGGTCACGAAGCATCACCTGGAAGCCCAGGTAGACCTCGATTTCGTCCACATTGGGTCGGGAGGCCGCATGCTTGCGGGCGATGGTTTCCAGCTGGCCCAGACGGAACATGCCGCGTGCCAGTGTCAGCAACTCGGGCAAGCGCTGGTCGTAGTCTCCGTTGGACACGTCTGCGGCCAGCCGCAGCTGGCGCATGTCGTTGAAGGTGTGGTAGATGCGGTCGTTGCAAGTAGCGGTAGCATCTTCGCTCAACGTGAAGGTGTCGCTGCGCAGCTGGGGGTTGGTTTCCAGGTGATGCAACCATTCGCTCACGCTGTTGCGAAATTGCGGGTGATTGGCGTTGACTGTGGCGGTCAGGCGGGCAAGGAAATCGGAAAACGCAGTGGCACTGGGCTCTGCAGAAAATTCCTGCCATCGGTGAGGGTTGGGAGCGATGTCGCTGGGCGGCTCGGGCCCCCAGGCCGCGACTGCGGCAGCGAGCCCAGTCAATGGGACAGGCTGCCGCATTGCGGGCACTGCGGGTACTGCGGGCTGCCGGTTTACCTGAGCTGGGTTCAGCTGCAGTTGATCCAAGGCCATATTCATGAAGTCCGCGGCCCCGATGGGGTGGCCCGCCTCAGCGGCGGTGCGTTGAAGATCCAAAAGTCCAGCAGCAACTTCAGGATCAAGCCGGGCCAGGACGGCTTGAGCTACGTTTTGAATGGCGATGTCAGCAGGCAGAGCCTGTTCGTGAACTCTGGCGGGGGCTGCGGGCTGGGCAACAGGCGCTGCGGGCCTGGCCGTGGGGGGGGGGCGGTAGGGGAGGGTGATTCTCGGACCGCGGTATGTGGGACTACTTTGAAGTTGTTCTAAGCGTTCGAAGGCCTGAGGCGAAAGAGGGTTGTAGTCCAAGTCAACGGTGGCCGAGGGGGCCATTCTGGTCAGGGTATTGATGTCGTCCTCGGAAATGTCCCTCAAGTTGTTAAAGTTGGCGCGTAGCGTTTGCAGGCTTGGCGGCAGATTGTCCGGTAGCCTGGTCAGGCCGATGCTATCGATATTGAGGATGCGCAGCTGTCTGGGCAAATTGTTTATCGGGGCTGTCAGCGGGTTGTGGCTGAGGTCCAGTTCTTGAAGGTCTGAGGGCAGATTGTCCGGTTGCCTGCTCAGGCCGGCACTATGGATATTGAGGGTGCGCAGCTGTCTGGGCAAATTGTGTATCGGGGCTGTCAGCGGGTTGCAGCTGAGATTCAGTTCTTGAAGGTTTGAGGGCAGATCGTGTGGAACTGAATGTAGATTGTGACTCCGTAAATCCAGGCCAATAACGCCGAGGATGATTCTCGGGCCACGGTATCCGGGGCTGTTTTGGAGCCGCTCTAAGCGCTCGATGGTCTCAGGCGAAAGGGGATTGAAGCTCAGATTGACCGTAGAAGATGGGGCCATGCGGGCCAGGCAATTGAGGGTCTCTGGGGAAATATCAACGAGGTGGTTGTAGCTGAGGTCCAGCGTTTGGAGACCGGTGGGCAGGCTGTCGGGCAGTGTGCCCAATCGGTTGTGACTGACGTCGAGGGTGCGCAGCTGGCTGGGCAAGCTGTTCGGCAAGTTTCTGAGCCGGTTTCGCCTGACTTCCAGTACCTCAAGGTCTGAGGGCAAGTTGCGGGGGAGGTAAGTCAACCGGTTGCTTGACAAATTGAGACTGAGCATCCTGGGCGGAAATGCCGGGGGTGAGCTCACGATCGACCTGCTATCGAGTCGGAGGTGCAGCCAGCCTGCCCTTACTGGGTAGTTCTCGCCCGACCATGGCGACAATGGGCGGACAATATGGCGGTTATTGTGTTGGCTCCAAATATTCACAGCAACATCGTTACGATTTTCACCAGCCTCGGGCTGTTCCATGGCCCAGGCTCGGTTCTGCGAATCCCATGACGGCCCGAAACGACTGAATTGTTGAGTCCAATGTCGGCGGCTTGGGGCGGCGGCGGGCATCGGCTCTGGGGGCGGGGCGTCGCCCCACCGCACTCTGGGTTGTGCATTGTGGGGTGCCGTGGGGCGAGCGTCAGCCTGGTGGGCCGGTTGGTGCACTTGATTGGCGCGGGTTGAATTGATTCGCAACGGCATGGTCAGATGAAGAAAGGTGGTTGGGTCGGTCAACAGGCTCGGGGTTGGAACCCTTTTTTGTTGAGAGCCACAGATCGTCACGATCTGTGGCCAAGGGATGGGGTGATTGGCGTGCGGGTTGTTGATATGAAGCCGCCAACACTGAAAACTCAGCCCCGTCGTTCAAGGGTTCAAATCAATGGATCTGGAGGCCCTTGCTGCGCAGGAAATCCTGTGTCAGTGGGCCGTTGATCTCGCGGGCGATTTCAGCTTGGACCAGGGGCCCCATGGTGCGTTGCGCGTCGGGGTCGTTTTCGAGCCCGACTTCTTGCAAACGAACCTGCAAGCGAGTCGAGAATGCTTCGTCCATGGCGTCAATGAGTTGCTCCTGGGCTTGCTCATACTGCGCAGGGATCTGACGTTGCAGCACGGCCTGCCAGGGGCGCCAATCGTTTGCCAAGTAATCAGCAAAGCCCTCGCGTTCGGCAACGATCACGCGGTTGTACGCGCGCTCCAGATGTTCGGGCCTGATCTCTGCCATGCTGGGGTAAAGCATATTGGCGGTGTCCAGCGGCAGGGCCAAGCGTTCACGAAGCATCACCTGGAAGCCCAGGTAGACCTCGATTTGGTCCACATTGGGTCGGGAGGCCGCATGCTTGCGGGCGATGGTTTCCAGC
>JANMGB010000075.1:0-1716 GCA_031374415.1 Burkholderiales bacterium | reverse complement strand
TGGGTCGGGCATGTCGACGCATTCCATGATGCGCAGTTGGGTCAGCGTCCGCACGTTGTTGACCGTCTCAGACCGCCAGCCCAGAATGTCCTCTGCTTGCAGATGGGTCAGGAATGGCCGCAGGTTCTGAGCCTGCGCCTGGGCAATGGTGACGCCCTCTTGCCGCCGGGGTGCGTCGACCATGATGTAGGCGATACCCGGCCCGCTGACTGCATCCTCAAACACGGCGCTGGCGAATGTGGACAGGTCGCGCCCCTGCAGGTCGATGTTCTCGCACCAGTCGACAAGCTGCGGCGATGGTTCGCCCGCCAGTTCAATCGTCTTGGCGAAAACGCGCCCCGTCATGTCGGCTGCGGTTTTCTTGTACCCGTTAAACAGCCAAGACGCCTTCAGCCGCACGGCATAGGCGTCCTCGCTCTCCTTGGGGAACTTGGGCAGGTAGGTCTTGCCAGCGGCGCGCATGGCCTCTGTGCCGCCCATCAGCGCACGGCCCTTGGCGGTCGCCGCCACCATCTCCTCCGATTCGTGCGAGCGCTTGGCCACGGCAGTTGTCATGTCAGTTCCCAATCCGTGACCTTGCCGCGATTCTTGATGTGCCCGCCCATTGCATAGCGGATGGCGTCAAAGCGGTGGTTGTTCGCGTCCTCGATCTGCGCCAGAACGTCGCCCGCCTTGTTAACCTTGTAGCGATAGGTCCGCGCCTCTTGCGCCGTGCCCCGGCAGCTCGGGTGGATCACCAGCCCGCGCGCCCTCAGCCAATCAACTCCATCCTCGACCGAGCCTGACCACTTCTCGACCCCGGTGATCCGGCTGTAACCGTTGCGGCGAAGGTAGCTGATCGTCTCAGGTCTGGCACTGTCAGCCCGGATCACGTTTCGCGCGGCCTCGGGGATATCCTTGGCCCAGAGCGCGCCGGTGTGGTCGATGTCCAACCCAACCTTGCCGCTTTCCTTCTCGACGTAGACCTTGCCAGCGTGAAGCCAGCACTTGACCAAGATCGTCGGGTCGACCGAAAAGCCGAAGTCAGCGCCGAAGTAAGGCCCATCCCAGTCCTGACCGGGCGTGAATTCCTCTATCGTGTACCGGCCCGCGAAGATCTGCGCCTCGGACTTGACGTTGTATTCGCCCAGCCAGACATGCGCGAACACTTCAGGGTCGCCTGCCCGGTCGTACTGCATCTCCTCGCGCAGCTCGGCCGGCAGAAATGGGTTGTCGGTGTAGTTCGCCCGAACCACGATGGCGCCCTCGGGTGGCCGGGTGCGCAGAAACTCAATTGGGGCCTCAGGCTGGTCAGGGTTCCATGAGAACCACATTTCCGCGCCCGGTGCCCGCATGGTTGGCCGCAGCAACCGCAGCGACTTGTCGGACAGGCTTTGCGCCTCCTCAACCCACGCGATGCGAAAGCCTTCCAGCGACTTGATGCTGTCCGCCGTGTGGTCCTGCATGCCCTGAAAGATGATCACGCCAGAGCCGCCAATGCGCTTGATTTCCGCCGCCTGAATGTCGAACAGATGCCCGACACCCATCGCGCTGATCTTGTCCTCGAGTAGCTGCTTGGCGCTGAACTTCAGCGACTTCTGCACTTCCCGAATGCAGACTGCCCGCAGGTTCGGGTCAAGCACACAGGCTTCGATCATGTTTTCAGCAAAGACGTGCGACTTGCCGCTGCCTTCGGCCCCCCCAAGCACCCTTGTAGCGCGATGGCTGCAAGAGTGC
>JANMGB010000062.1:0-6125 GCA_031374415.1 Burkholderiales bacterium | reverse complement strand
GACTTGCTCGCCCCGGTTGGGGCCTTGGCCCACCACGTGGTCGTAGCGCAGGCCCAGGGCCATGCCGTCTTTGCCGTGCAGGGCCACCAGGCGGAAGTGCTCTTTGCCTTGGGTTTTGATTTTGCCCGCACAGGTGGCCACGAGCTCGTAGGTCTCGCGCCAGGGGCTGGGCTCGCCCTCGGGCAGGGGCTTGCCGTAGTCCAGCACCAGCAGGGTCGGGCTCAGGCGGGTGAGGGTGACCTCCTCCACCGGGTCGCGGTAGCGTTGGCCCACGTCGAGCCAAGGGTAGTCGTGGCTGCGGCCATCCGCGCCGTGGTGGATCAGGCTGCGTGTTTTACCCTCTTGTTGGACATCCACGCGGCTGCTGTAGGGCGTGATCCAGCGCGCACCCAGGCTGCCTTGGTCATAGGCGCTCAGGTTGCTGCGGTAGGTGCGGCTCCACGCAATGGGCAGCGGGGCCGTGAGTACAAAGTCGGTGTGCGTGAAACTCTCACAGCCCGTGGCAAAGCTGATGGAGTTTTTGGTGCCCGCTGGGGACGGGCAAGCCTTGCAGCCGGGGGCGCCTTTGGCGGGCGCTTGGTTCTTGCTGCTCTCCAGCTGAGCGCTGGGGTTGGTCTTGCTGGCCTGAGCGCCCTTGTCGGCCAGGGCCACGCTTTGCGTTTTCTTGCGCCGGGTCATGCCTGCGAGCAAGCATTTGAGCAACCATTTGATGCTCTTTTCTGCTTCGGCATTGGCCAGCTGCATCACCGAGCCTCGAAACTCCCCCTTGAATGTCGTCAGGTGCGCAATCACCAGCACCACCCCGGCCACAGCCGCATCGGGCAGGTACGCGGCGGCCTTGCTCGCCACCGCATTGGCCGCATTGTTCTTGGCCTGGTTGACTGCTGCGAGCATGCGGTCCCAGCGGCTTTGCGCCTTGGGGTCGTGCAGCGCCGTGGCAGGCTTCGGGGGCTGTCCATCGAACATGGGCTTCTTGCCGATGCAGCGGTTCAAGACATCGATCAGCGCGTCAGCCATCTCATCGGCTTTGTCAGCGCACGCGAGAAGAATGGCATCGATCCGAGCGATGGCGCCCTCGATGAAGGTCTCCAGCTCACCCACGATTTTGTCGTTGAGATGAGACTGCAACACCGTGATCAGCGCCTCACCGGCAGTGAGTGCGCCGTTTTGGAGGGTTTGCTTGGCCAAGTGCAAGGTCGGGCGCAGGCTCATGCGGGCAGCGGCCATGCTGGGCGGTGCGGGGATGACGCCCACCAAATTGATGCCCAGACTCACCCAGTCCAGAAAGTCCGCCTTGGCGTTTTTGCTGTACTTGCTCACGATGTTGACGACATCCATGATGACGTCCACCAGCGCAATGATGTTGCCCACCACCGGCAAACTCCCCGCCACCATGCTCAAGCGCTCCAGCGTCACGTGGTTGCCGCTGATCTCACGCAGCCACGCATCAAACGCCGCACCGGCCTTGCCAATGTCCTCCGGGGCGATGGTGTTGAACGGCGCCACCGCAACCTGCGCTTCGCGCTCAGGCTTCGGGGGCGATGTGGGTGTGGGCGTGGGTGTGGGCTGGGTCATGATGCGGGGATCAATCTTGAATGCTTTAGATGGTCTTCGGGCTCAATGCGGGCAGGCTGGGCAAGGCCGAGGGCAGCGCTTTGGCAAGGACAGTGCTTTGGGTGGGTAGGCCATCACGCAGGGCTTGAACGGGGAGCGCGCCCAGAGGGGCCGCCTGTTTGCCGGCCAAGGGCACCACCTGAGACATGGTGTCCAACAGGACTTTGGAGCCACCCCCTTGCGCCACAGCTTGCGCCGCGCCCAGACCTTGCTGGGCCATGGCGGTCAGGGGTGCCACGCGGGCCAGCGCCGCTTGCGTGGCGGCCACGCTGCCGATGCCCGCAGCCAGCGCCCCCATCCCGGCCACCGCCGAGCCGCCACTGCTGGCCGATGGGGAGGCTGAGTTGGCTACGTTGTTGCCGATGTTATTGGCGGGGCTGCTGGCCGGGCTGCTCGGTGCACTCGCCGCAGGTGAAGGAGCTTGCACCCCGACCTCCTGCACCCCAGCGCCACTGCGCAGGGCCAAGTCATCGGCTGGGCCGACGTGGCTGCCTTCGTCCCAGGGGTCACGGGGGTCTTTGCCAAACTCGACCTGGGCCACCCCCATCGGCAGTCCGCTGACACTTTGGATGCCTCGCCCACTGAGGCTGCCTTGGTGCACCCCGCCTTGCGCATCCGTCACCGTGTACGGGCCCGCCTTGACGGGCTCAACCGACGCCCCTGCACCATTGACGTACTGGTTGCTCAGCGCCAGCATCCCCAAGGGCAGCACCGTGGGTGTGGGCAGGTTGGGCCGGCCTTCGGCCGCGCCCACCACCAGGCTGTGCTGCGCAGCATGCTCGCGCCACAGGCCGTTGGTGCCGTGCACGATGCCCGAGGCATTCCAGCGGCTGAAGCTGGTGCCGCCGTTGATCACGACTTCTTCTTTGGCCGTGATGGTGATGCGGTTGGCCGTGTGGGTGATGTTGAGTTTGGCCAGGATGTTGACGCTGTCTTTCAAGGCCGTGATGTCGATGTCGGCGCTGGCCGCAACGAGTTTCATCCCGGCCTTGTAGGCGAACATGCGGACCGCCTCGCGGACGCTGACCAGCAAGCTCTTGCCCGCGCTGAAGCTGGTGTGCGCGCCGCTGGTCACCGCGTGGTGCTCGGTGCTCATTTGGTGGGTGGAGCCCTGGGCGCTGGTCTCGATGCCCACGGGGCTTGCCAGCACCACATGCGGCTCTTGCAGCTCGGGGAACTCGCCCTGGGCTGGGTTGCCGCCTTGGCCTTTGAGCGCTTGCACTTGCGCTAGCAGGGCTTTGATCACCTCGTCTTGGTCGCCCGCCAGGTGCCCCTTGGCCAGCTGCGCGGCCTCGGACATGCTGTTGTGCAGGTCTTTGCCTTGCTCCAGCCGCTGCACGGTCTCGCCCATGTCGGTGGTGTGGCGCTGGGCGTTGGGGCGGGGCTCGGTGCTCAGCAGCAGGCCCCTTTGCGCCCGCACGGCGCCGTGGCCATCGGTGCGCAGCTCAAAGCCCTGGCCTCGCGCATCCTTGCGCCCCGCATGGTCCTCAATGCGGGTGATGTGGCCCAGGCTCAGTTGGCTGGCTTGGTGGTCGCTGCGCATCTGAACCTGGATGCTCTCAGGTGTGTCGTCGAGCAAGAGGTGGTTGCTGCGGCCCCCCGCACTGTTGCCCCCACCGTGCGTCAGCTCCCGGCTGCGCAGGCCCATCAAGGCCCGCTGCTCGGGCAGCTTCCAGGGCGGCATGTAGTGACTGTTGTGAACAGACGAGGTGGCCAGAGGATGGTCTGGATTCCCATCCAGAAATTGGATCACCACCTCGGAGCCCACGCGGGGGTGGCTGCTCAAGCCGTTTTGGCTACCCGCCCAGTTGCTGCTGACCCGCACCCAGGAACTGCCGAGTGTGCCCTCTTCGCGGTCCCAGTGAAACTTCACGCGGATGCGGCCGTACTCGTCCACGTGCAGGCTGCCCTCAGACTCCGGGCCCACCACGGTGGCGGTCTGCGGCGCCAGAATCAAGGATGCCTGGCTGTTGAAGCCCACGCCGGGGTGCCAAGGGGTTTGTTTGGGCAGGCAGATGAAACGGTTCTTGTACTCCGCCGGCTTGGGCTGGCCTTTGTCATCCGTTTGCAGGTAGTTGTTGCTAGCCTCGTGGTGCACTTCGAGAATCACGAACTGCGCCGCATCGCCTTTGTAGTGGAAGTGGTCGGTGAGCTTGAACCAGCGTCCAGGGGCCACGTAGCGGTTGTTGCCCTGCGCCTCAAACTGCGCCAAGCGCGCCTCGTTTTCTTTGAGCCGACGCGAGGCCAGATCCCTGGCGCCCGGGTTTTGCTTGAAGCCGTAGTGGCCTTCGTAGGTGTAGGTCTCGATCTCGGGCACATCCCCTTGCTCGACCGAACTGCTTTGGTCAGTATGCAGGGGCAGTGGGGATTTGAAGTCAAAGCCGCCCACGGCCCGCCGAGCGGATACCCACTCGCGCACGGGGCTCCATTGGCCAATCGCGTCCTCGTCTTTGGGGCCTTCGCCGCGATGAAAGCGGATGTCGGGTGCAGGGCTCTCAATGGGCGGCAGCGAGGTGGTGTCGTTGACCACGTGCAGCACATGCCCGTCCTCAGTGTGGCTGAAGTAGTAGGCGTAGCTGGCCGCCTCCCAGCGCCGACTCAGGTAGTTGTGCTGCGACTCATTCCACTGCACAGCCATCGTGAAGCGCGGCACCTCGCCCGAGACCTCCCACCTCCACTGGCCCAGCGTCGCATACTCGTCGAGCAGCAAACCGGTTTGTGCCCGCAGGTCTTGGTCGTGGAAGATGCGGTTATCGTGGCGCAAGGTGCTGAACTCAAACCACGGCACCAGCACCGCCTCATAGAACGCGAACCCGCCATCGGTGCGCACGAGCTTGATGGTGCGCACATAGCCCGTGAAGGGCCGAAGATTGCCGTCGGGCAGCACCAGCGAGACGCACATCTGCTTGCCTTGCAGCGCCACCAGGTCAATCTGCGCGTCATCACTCAGCAGCTCCAGCGTGAAGCGAAAACCGCGCGAAACCGACTCAAAGCCTTCAAAGCGATTGACCAGCAGCTCACTGCTCGGGCCGTCTTTTTTGGGGAACGACAGGCGAATGAGGCGGGCGTTTTGGCGCAGGTCGGCGAGGGGCATGGTCAGTATCTCAAGACGTCTGAATGGGCGGCTCAGTTGATCTGAGCGCCACGAAATTCCAAGTGTTCGAAGTAGCTTCCCGAGAAGTCAACTTGTTCCCCACGTAGTCGCTCACCGTCTATGTGACTGCCGCGGCAGTCGAGCACATCGACACCACTCCACTGGGAGTTGTCGAAGTTGAGGTGCTCCCAGGTGCAGGCCCGGAACAAGGTGTCGGTGATGACGCTGCGAGGGAATTGGCACTTCTGGAACGTGCAGTCTGTGAAGCGGCAGTCGCTGATTTTGATGCCCGTGAGGTCACAATTCTCGAAGGACGCGCCGGTGAAAATGCAACCCGTCCAGGAGGCGTCTTGAAAAGACGTTTGACTGAAGCTACTGCCGGTAAAAACCGTGGTCGCAAATTGCGCCAGGTTCAGATCCAGGCCCGAGTAAGAGAAGACGTCCACCTCACCCGCCAAGCCGGCAGGCGCACCACCCTGATTGCGCCGCCACGCGTTGTGGCTTTGGATGATTTTTTTGGACTTCACAAGCGCGCCCTTGGCGGCTGCTCGCAACACGGCCTACTGCTCACCGGTACTTCCTCCACTACGACGTTATTTTTTCAGGCTGGACCGTATTATCCAGGACGAGGGCACTCATTCGCGAAAATTATCACCATTGTTTCAATTTTTGGGGGGCGCTGCGGGCGAACAGTGCCGCGTGTCCGGTGCTTCAACTCCAAGTCTATCCGGTAGAAGCTTCCGCAGCTTTTGGGACGCACATTGAGGAAGTGAGCGCCCGTGATTGGGGACCGTGGTGCGGTTCAAGTCGAGCCCCACCAGGGAATTCAACCGGACTTCACATAGTGAAAGGGTCTTGAGGGCACTTTTTGCTGAAATACTCCCGCCTCACCACCGCCTGCCACCGCGGTTTGACTTCGCGCATTCCCGGACGCTGCGCGACCGAAAGCCTCCAGCGTCGAAACCTGAGGGCCGTCAAATCGCTGTCAACCCCGCATGGCGCCTGGATCTGTGCATCGTTGAAAAAATAGATCACGATAGAGCGTGTTTTACGACACCGGGAAATCGGCCTAAATGAAGCGAAATTTGATGGCGTTCAGGCAGCCGTTGGCATCGCTTTCAAGCCCCCCTTGACCCTTGCGAATCCCATCCCGCGCTACCTGATGAGCCGGCCAAGTCAATGTCTAGCAAGAACCCCCCTGTTTGGAGCACCCGTCTTGCTGGACATTGCATCTGGGCATCTTGACGAGGCAAATCAACTGCGGTGTACTGGAGCTTCTCCCGAGGCACTCCCCTGTCAGCCTGCTCAGAGCCTGAGCGAAAGGGGCGTCGCAGTCGTTACCTGCCCACGAAAATGAAGAGGCTTGTCCTCTTCTCAGGCCCTTCATGAAGGTGCCTTTAGAGACCTGATGCAGTTC
>JANMGB010000053.1:0-1844 GCA_031374415.1 Burkholderiales bacterium | reverse complement strand
AGCAGCTCGGACGAGAGCGCGTCGCGCGACACGCGCACCATTCGCCTGGCCGTGCCGATCTCCTCCTGCATCGTCACGAACAGGTTGGCCTTGAGCTGGTAGTCGTGCGCGTGGCCGCTCGTCGACCGCGTGCCGTCCGCGACCGTCGTGCACTGCTGCCGCTGCTCGCCAACGCCTCGACGGCGTCGCTGCTGTAGTTGCCCGACAGGCCGCTGCGCGAGCGCGTGTGGCGCGCCCCTGCCAGAAACGCGCAGCAGTCGGCAAACAGCTCGCGCTCGCTGTCGGCGAGAAAGCCGCTCGCGTAGTGCCGTGGCAGCCACGAGTCGAGCACGTAGCAGACCTGGCCGGGCGGGGCGGGCATCCGCAAACGCATTGCGCACACGCAAAGTAAAAGTAAAAGTTGAAGTGGTGCATTGCATAGTGCATAGTGCATAGTGCATACGCTACGCCCAATAATGGCGGCGAATGGCGAGCAGAAAGGCGCACAGAAGAGATCAGCAAGTAGTTGACCAAAGGTTGAGTTTGTGAAAAGAAGAGACCGATTGCGGATTGAAGAGAAGAAAAACGTGCCGTGACGCCGCACTGTCTCATGCCGATTTGCAGCGCAGCCAGTTGAAAATGTCGCGACTGCTTCTGCGCACCGCTGCGCGCGTCGGACTGCTGCCCCGCGCGTCGGCGACGGCGCCGCTGGCGGCGCGTGACCGTCTGCCTCACCAATCACTGCTCTCTGCGCACTGCTTCTTGCGCATGTTTGCGTCGACCGTACTTTCCGACGACCGTCTGCGCGAGCTTCAAGCGCGTGCCGACCGCGACAAGGACGGCAACAAGCGCGCCGTCGACCTGGTCGAGCGCCCACTCGGCGCCGACAAGCTCGGCCCTGTTGGCGCTGCCGTCGGCGCCCGCCAAGGCCACGCCGACCACGCCGACCACAAGAAGGCGCTCGGCTCGCGCCTGGCCGACTTGGTGCGCGAGGCGTGCGTCGAGACGAACACGTCGTTCAAGGCCGATCCGACGACGTGGGGCGTGACACGTGACGACGACGCTCGCATGACGACGGCGTTTTTCGGCGACTACAAGTCGGAGCAGCGCCGCGACACCGAGGCCAAGCTGCGCGAGTACCTGCAGAAGCCGACCGAGCCGCGCGCCAAGGGCCTGGGCGACTTCTCGATCGCCGTCACGGTCGCTGCGCCCGGCACCGGCAAGACGCGCCTGCTCGACGACGCGCTGCGCATGCCACTCGACACGACGCACTTTGCGCACGTGCTGCGCCTCGCGATCGCGTTCAACGGCAAGACGTCGCGTGTGTGTGCGCACCCGATCGCGACGCGCATGCTGTGCGAGTTCTTCTGCGGGCCGGCCGAGGTCGACGCGGACAGCGTCTTGTCGGCGATCGACAAAAAGGTGACAAGCACGTTTCCGGGCGTCGATGTCGACAAGGTCGCGAAGGACGTGCTCGACGCGCTCGAGGCTCTCTACTTTGAGCAACGCGGTGGCGTGCCGGGCCGCTCGGTGCTGCTGATCGACGAAATTTCCAAGGCGCTCCTCCGTGGGCGCGGCAGCGAAGAGTCGCACGAGACCACCGTCTATCGCACCGTTGTGGCGTGGGTCGACGCGGCCCGTGGTCGCCGCGGTGCCGTCTTCACGGGCCTGACGGTGATGGCGCCGTGGTCGCAGGCATCGCCAGCGTCGGGCCGCAAGCTGGTGTGGCTGCCACTCGGCACGTTTGACGTCTGGGACGGTGCCGTGCAGGGCGCCATCGAACAGACAGCGCGGATCGATTGGCCCGCTGTCGGCCCGTTCACGCAGGAGACGTGGTCGCTGCTGGCCGCCACGGGCGGACGACC
>JANMGB010000026.1:0-49892 GCA_031374415.1 Burkholderiales bacterium | reverse complement strand
TCAGTGAATTTGAAAGGTTGGAAGCCGTGTCTTCATCCGCCATGCGTCGTTACAAATCCTCGCGATACCAAAGGGTATCGCTGCGGTTTGCGCCTAGCCTGACGAATGAATCCATCGACTTCGAACCTTTCAAATCCACTGCGACGGGGTACTAGGAGGCGCAGTTCAGCGGGCACGAGTGCAAAAACCCAGGAGCGCCTCGTCGCGTGAGCAGGTAGAGCGAGCTGGCGGTGTGCGCTCTTTGATGCACTGGTCCAGGGCATTCTTGGTCGGCGCATAGTATTGCCATCCCCGACCCAAAGGCGGTTGGTCAAGTCGGACTTGCTTCCATTTGGTATGTCCCTCAGCCTGCAGTGTCTGGAACTGGCTGCACAGGCTTTGCACTAACTGCACGAGCATCTGGCGCGTCTCTGGGGTGTTGTAGTCGTAGGTCACCAGCAGCGTCTTGGTCGACAGGCCGGGCAGGTCTTCGGCAAGCCAGTTCGGGTAGCTTTTATGCTCAATCTTCGCCGCTTGATACACGTACAGCGCGGTCTGTTCGATGGGGCTCGAGGCGTCGAATCGCAATAGTTTGAAATGCTGTTCAACGCTGGGCTTGATGTTGGTGAACAAGCCAACAGGCTGACCTGAAACCACAAACACCACTTCCGGGCCGCTTTGATTGGCGAGCTTGCCCAAGGCAATTTCATTGGTGTCGGTGCTGATCAATTCTTCAGGGATCGGCTCGCCAAACATAGTTTGGTAAAGCGTTGTTGCGGTCATGGCCGTACCGCTGCCAACAGGCCCAATGTTGATGCGTTTTCCTCGAATGTCACGCAAACTCGCAAGGGGAGAATCCGCTCGAACGACGACGTGAATTTCATCATCAAAAAGTGGCAGCACCACGCGCAAGGGTTGGATGAGCTTGCCAGCGGCACTGTTTCCACTGTTCATGAGGTTGGTGTATGCGCGATAAACGTCTGCTTGCACCAAGGCCAGTCGCACCCTTGGCTCATAGCGCAGGCGCTGGACGTTTTCAACGGAGCCCTTGGAGGGAAGGACTTGAAGGGAAATGCCTGCCGGTTGTGCCGCGTACCTGGAGATATCTTCACCAATCTGAATTTGCGTACTGGTTTGCGGCCCAGTGACGATGCGGTGTGAATCGGTTTGGCATTGAACCGCGATGGGCAGGCAGCCCAGCACCAGCACCAGCGCGGCAAGCCACGCTTGGAAGGGAAAAAATCGCAGTGCGTTCATCGTAAAAATCCCGGACGAATTTCGTATTTTCGACCACTGAGGGTTGTGCCGCCTGACGCAGGGCTTGAGGCGCGGTCATTGCATTATTTGCCCTTTCGCTCGGCGTCGGGTGATCTACACCAAAACCGCCAATAAGGGCGCCTACGCAAGGCTGCAAAAGGGCACATTACGCCAGATTGAGCAGGTGACTTCCAGCTCCCCATGCGCTGCCTCCCTTTGGCAACCCGCCGTGCGACATGGGACGTGGGCCAGGGAAGGCCACGAAACGTCATCTGTCTATACGTGGTCAGGCAGGCGCATTCGGTTCCGAATGGATGTTGCCCCAGTCCGGTCGAAGTGACCACGACCTTATGGGAAGCTATCGTATTCGTGGGTTGCGCCGGCCGACTTTTTGCTGTGCGCACTGAAGACCAAATTGACTCCTTTTAATGTCTCCATCTGGCTTTGCACGATCGCTTTGAGCTTGTATGGCTCGTAGGAGGTCTCAGCCTGCAACAGGCGTTGGCGGCGCTCAAATGCCGCCCGTGCTTGCTCGGGCTGTCGCTGTGAGTGGGCCAGTTCTTCAAGGGCCAGGCATGCGCTCAGCTCGGCGCAGACCTCGGGGCAGATCGCCACGGTCTCGTTCAAGGTCACGGTACCCCCTTGACGCACGCTTTGTTCGGCAGCTTTCATAAAGCTGTCTAACTCTTGCTCAACGAGCAATCGTCTGACAGGAACGGGTACGGAATCCGGCCAGCGCCCTCGGTTAACGCCTCGTTCAATCCAAGCATCCCAACGTTGCTCAACAGTCTTCTTGAAGGGCTCAAAGGTGTTGAACTCACATGCTTTTTCACCCACCAAGGTGCCGTCGGGTTGGCGGATGACCGTGGCGCTGGACTGCGCTTGCTTTCGACGCAGCTCCAACTGAAGGATGGCCGACGAGCTTCGACCCCGGAGCGACGCACTGTTCTCGGCGTTGGGGATCAAGCCGCCCAGTTGCCCGGTGTATCTGAACTGGGCGTATGCCGTCGCAGTGGTGCCGGCCGTCGAGCCAGCGAATGCTTGACTGCCTGCCCGTGTTTTGAACTCTGTGATTTCAGTCTGTCGTTTGCTCCCCACGCCCACGCCAACGCCCATGGAGCCAAAGAACCTGGGCACATGGTTCTTGGCAAAGGGGCCGCCTCCGGAAACTGAGGCCGTGATGCTTGAGGCGGTCGTGGTGGCGACTGTTCGCAGCTGGTCAATCGTGCTCACTGAGGCATGTGGATGCCTTGCTAAAACTGCCTCCAAGGGAGAGCTGTAGGACTCACCGGTCACCTCATCTCTGAGGGTTTTCCAATTCCTTGCGCTGTCGAGCATCGCGCTGAAATCTTGCTTGGCCTCGGGCAGGGCGCGGGCATCGTAAACGGGGCTGCGAAGCAGCACCCCCTGGGTGTTCGATTTTGAATGGCTAGCGGCCCAACAGCCCATGACGTTGGCAGAAAAGGCATCCTCGCTGGGCAGCGAGATGATGCCAAGACGCAATCCGACTGCCAGGCCGAAACTGTCTTGTTTCTGCTGGTTGTCGCCAATAAATGCCTCCATGCCGCGCGATTGCTTGGCGTAACGGAGCACTTGCTGCTCAGTTCTTGACGTTTCCGCGTCGACTCTGACTGCGAAACCCAATAGTCCAGTGAGATTGCGGAAGGTCGCTGAAATGCCGCTGGTGTTGACACCCACAGTGTGGCCCAGTTTCATCGTGACCGCGCTGCTGTTTTGTCCCACGACAGGGGTCACCCAATTGGAGAACTCGTCGGCTCGCCACTGTGCTTTCGTGCCCATGAATGCGTCTATTGTTGGTTGCAGTTCGAGTGTCCTGTCAAGCGACTCTTGAACACTGTCCAAGCCGGATGCGACATACGCTGTCCCCTCGTCGATCGTCGGAAGATAGGGCTGCCGCATCGTGCGTTTTGGTTCAACCTGCGCCGCGGCGATCGCAGCGATGTTCTTGTGAATCGCATCCAGGGCCTGCAGGGCCGTGACCTTGTCCAGCCGAAGATCCCAAAGGGCGGTCTGCAAATCATCCAGCGCTTGCTCCTGATGCAGTGGGGCGTGTGCTGCGGGGTTCGGCCGCCGCAATCCAAGGCGTGCATCGTCAGCTCGCACATGCGCTGGCGCAGGCGCAGGCGGAGCCTGGCCCTCGGTTTGTAGCCATCGTGCCGTGTGTCGGTCTACAGAGCGCCACGCCCGCCGGTCAATCGGCATTTGATCCAAACGAAGATGTTGATCAGCGTGTTTCTCGATGTAGCGCAGCAGTTTGGCTGCTTGTACGACAGGCTCCATTGCGTTCAGGTCGACTGCCTCTTTCAGGCAGGTGTCGATCGTTTGTTGGAGGCCAGAACAGGTCTGTCGCATTGCGTCATTGGCTTGTCTGACAGGTGTGGGCAGGCCCACTTGGGTTGCTGCTACTGCTGCCTCTCTGCGTGCTCTCAGCGGGTTGCGACCTTGGAGCTCGTTCACCCATTCGTCAGCCATGAGTTGCAGCCGGCTATTGGCCTGATCCGCGGGGCTTGCCTTGGCAACTGAAAGGAGTCCATTGCGTACGCCATGAAACGCAGCACGCTGTCGTACTGACAGTGCTTTGGGTGAGGATGCTGGATGGGCGATGTGGCAGGCGGCCAGCGCAGCGCGGTGCAGCCACTGCGCGCTGGCGCTGTCGGGGATTTTTCGGCTTGCGATGGTCCGCATGGCCTTGTAGTAAACCGAGACAGCATCACGCTGGTCGGCTGGTGCAGGGTTTAAATCGACCCGTGCCACACGGGACAGTAGCTCCGCCCCTGAAGGCAAGTCAAGCAGGACATCGACCAAATTTTCAAGCGGCTGCGGCGCAGGTTGTGGCCGACCGACCGAGCGCGGTGAGCCGTCAAACCATTGCCCAGGTTGAGGTACGAGATCGATCAAACGATGCTGCATCAGCTCACGCAAAGAGTTTGAGGCCAAACCGGCGTCCCCCTTAGAAGCCAATGCCAATGCGCTACACACCACCTCCAGGGTGTCGTCCGCTGGCCATTGTGCGTCGGGGGAATTCTGAGTTTGAAGCCGCGTCATCAGGATCCTCAAATCGGCGCACAGCTCGGCATGTCCTGGACCAGGCCCGAAGCCGGGTGGGTGATCCAGCAGCCTGTCGGTTCGGGTAGCCGTGGTTGAGGTCAATGCCTGTAGTTGCTGCGCATGGTCTGTTGCGGCTTGCTGGTGATCGATCTCCAATGCGTGTTGCATCGCCTGCAGTGTCGCAATTTCCTGCGCCAGTTCCGCTGGGCTCGCAGGGGCATCGTCATCCAACTGCATCGCTGGCTCGCTGGCGGTGTTGCCAGCTGTTTGAGTTTGAGCCACTCCGTTGGCATTGCCCTGCTGCGGCCGTGCTTGCCCGCGCCGTGCCCCAATCTGCTCAATTTGCGTATTCGTTTGAAGACTGCTCACCTCATTCGGGGTGGCTGAAAGCGCTTCGTCTGCAGCGCCCAGGCCAAGACGTAAAAGATCGAGAACACCGTTGATCTGCTCACGCGTGTCTTCGAGGTGGTTCGAGCGTTGGGCTGCGGCACGGAGCAGCATGCTGTCTCCGGGCGGGGCGGGCCTGACGTCAGCATGATACCCAGGGCTCTCCTTGGCCTTGCGATCTGGGCGACCCCATTCGGGCTTGGCTTGTCGGACTTGCCCCAGGCCGATCCCCATGAACGCACCCATGTCGCGAACGACTGCGCGCAAGAAAGATTTGTTTCGTCCCTGAATCTGGGCCGCTGGGAGGGTTCCTTGGCGATCAACTTTGGCTTGGCAACTTGCAACGTAAGCTTTTGCCGTTGCAATACTCAAACGATAGTCACTGTGCTCAATACGTGCTTGCAGCAGCTCGGAGGCTAGATCGGTGTGGGCGTGAAAGCCCCCGGGCCTGGGATTGGCAGTGCTCCGCTGATAGTTGTACACCAGGTTGGCGCCAAGTGTTTGGCCCGTGGTATTTCGGAGCGGTGCTTTTCCAAACCAAGACATCTTGAATCGCACTTAGGGTGTGTGTGGGGTCTGCTTTTGTGCCGCGTCCAGCCCCTCTCGCCGAGCGTGATACGGTGCGCAAAGAAGTGTTCGCCTTAGGCATTTGACCAGCCGCAAATGACACCCGAATGACGTGGGGCGAAGGACCGCATTGCGCGTCACTTAAACGTCGGTGGGTGGCCTTCCTGTATTGTCGAGTTCGCAGTAAGTGCTCCCTTGCAGCCGCAGCTGCTCCACGACTGAGTAAACCAGTGCTACTGGATCGAACAGTGTTCGGGGAACGACTTTGTTTTCTTTGGCGACGGCAAACAAGGTGCGCGCTAGCCACACGTGGCGTATCACCGGGATGCCACGCGAGTGCGCGCAGCGGATCATGGCCTGTGCCACCTCGTTGGCACCCTTGGCACACACCAGGGGTACGGGCTGTAACTTGGGATCAAAGAACAGAGCGACTGCAAAGTGCGTCGGGTTGACCACGACCGCGTTGGCATTTTCAGTGTTGCTCACGGGATCGCTGTTCAACATTTCGAAGGCGAGGCCACGACGTGCCGATTTCATCAGCGGGTCTCCTTCGTTTTCTTTGTGCTCTCGAACCACCTCCTCGAAATCCATGCGTTGCTGTTTGGTGTAGGCATGGCGTTGCACCAGAAAATCAGCCAAGGCCAGAACGAGCAGGGAACCCAAAATCACATGGAACAACCCGCGCAACATGGCCAGAGCACCGACGTAGGCCTGAGCAGCACTGCCTGAGGCCAAGCCCGCCATGGCTGGCAGCTCAGAACGAATGACTGAGTAGGACAATACGCCAATCGCCACCAGCTTGAGTATTGAAATCCCGAGTTCGCCCAGCTTTTGGGTGGAAAAAATCAGGGCCAACATGGACTTTGGATTGATTTTGTCGATGTTGGGAATCAGGGGGTGAGTGGAAAATACGACGCCAAACTGTCCCCAGTACCCGAGCAATGCAGACGCCACGACGGTCACTAGAAAAATCGCAGAGACCATGCCGAGAAGGGTGCCCGAAGACACCAACAAGGCGTTCAGGACGGTTGAAAAATCCATACCTGGGCCGCGCAATGCCAGCTCCATCAGCTTGGTCCATTCGCTGCGGCACAACTCCTCCAGGGCAAAAGCGGTTTCCAGGCCGACCGTCACGATGAGGCAACTGGCCACGTCGCGACTCACTGGCACGGTACCTTTTTTTCGGGCTTCGCTGAGCTTGTGCTCAGTGGGGTCTAGGGTTTTTTCTGCCATGGTGCTCTGCTTGCCGACAACCGGCGGTCACGTCACGTTTTAAGGTAGAGGGTGCGAAGTAAGTCCAACTGGTGCGAGAAATCACTCCCTACAAAATGTGCCAATGTGGCCCAGTAAAGCAACAAAATCACCAAAGCTACCAGACTCTTGACGGGTGACGCCGCCATGGAGGCCTGCAGTGACGGTGCGAATACACCCAGCACTGCGAAAGCGAACTCCACCAACAACAGCGGAATCATCACGGGCGCAGAATAGACCACGACATGGCCCAGAAATGAGCCCAAGCGCTCGATGACTAGCTGCATATGCGCAAGCTCAAATGGGGGAGCCAGGCTGAGCACGGGCCAGGCCGCGTAACTGTCAAGCAGCGTCTTTGTCAGCGCCAGGTAAAGCCCCGCTTCGATCATGACCAACACTGCGGCCTGGAGCAGCAGGGTGCCCAGCGCGCTGGCGTCTTGATCCTGGGAGGGGTTGATGTTTTGGGTCAATACCGGTGTGCGCTGAAGGTCAATGACCGTCCCGACCGACTGCATCACCCAAATGGGCAACGCCAACATGGTGCCAATGATGGCCCCCAGTGCGGCTTCCTTGAAGGCAAAGATCATGGCCATGATCAAATCGGGCGGTAGTTCCTGCACGGCAGCGTAGGTTGGAATGAGGGCCGGCAACGCAATCGCCATCGACACTGCGTTGCGCATCACGCCGACCAAGGTGCGGGTTCCAAACCCAGGCAATATGGCCATGCACACGAAGGCGCGTGGTGTGATCAACGCCAGCGAAATCAGCAGGGTTTTCGCTTCGATGATCATGGGCTACCTCTTGAAGTCACCGGTTCGACGGCATGGTGTTACCGCAGACCATCTGTTGCGAAAGTACCGATATGTCCCGGCTGTCAAAGCGGAGCGCTTGGCGCACTACCGACCGACGATGCTGATTTGGTCCATGCAGCGAATGGTGAGGACGATCAATTCGCTGCCAACCCACCGCCCAGTCAAGGCCAGGACGACCCCCACGGCCACCAGCTTCACAACATAACCCACGGTTTGCTCTTGAATGGAGGTCAGTGCCTGAACAATCGACACCAAGACACCCAACACGGTCGAGATGATCAGAGGAGGGGCGGAAAGGATGATGATCAGCCACAACCCTTGCTGAAAAATGACCAGCGTTTCGTTCATTGATTGACCTCCTACGCTTGGTACGAAATGGCCAAGGCATTGAGCAATCGCCCCCAGCCGTCTACCGTGACGAACAGCAGAATCTTCAGCGGGATGGACACTGTTTGGGGTGAAACCTGCTGCATACCCAGTGCCATGAGCAAGTTGGCGATCAGCAGGTCAATCACGACGAAGGGTATGAAAATCAAAAATGCCACTTCGTAGCCGGTTTGAAGCTCAGAGATCACGAAGGCTGGCAACAGAATCAAGAAGTCCTTGGTGGTCGCTTCTTTGACATATTCGGGTGGCCACAGACGTTTAGCACTGTCCATCACCGACTGGAGTTGGTCTGCTTTGGCAAAACGGGCCATGAACACCCGAATGGGCTCCACCGCAACACGCATCTTATCGAGCAGTGGGGCTTGGGTCAGGTTGTCGGGCCGATTGACTGTGCTGGCAATCGATGCAAGCTCTTTGCCCACCCCATGCAATGTGGGTGCCATGACGAAGGTGGTCAAGGACAAGGCAATGCCGTAGATGGCCAAGGTTGGCGGTACTTGCTGAATGCCTAGCGCGTTGCGCAACACCAAGAGCACCAAGGAGATTTTCAAAAACGACGTGGTGGTGACAACGATGAGCGGAACCAGCGACAGCAGGCCGAAGACAATCGCTAGCGAGAATAGGTCGGTGGGGCCCGCATTCATTGCCCGGTCCAGGATGTGATCTGAACGCCCAGCTGTCCGTTGACATCCACCAACTCGCCCTTGCCAAGCAACCGTCCGCCACCCAAAACACGTACGTTAGGGGGACACGCTGACGATTTCATTGACACAACAGTCCCTACCGCCAGTGATTGCAGCTCGTTCAAGGTCATCGACAATGACCCGAGTTCGAACTGCACATGAATTTGCAACTCGTTCAGGGCGTCCAGCTGGTCGCCGTCGTCCGGGGCATGTTGCTGATCAAAAGGTGCAGAGCTTTCGTCAGGGTCTACATTGCTAGATGAATACACGTCAACAACCTCCAAGTGTGGCCCCGTGCGGCTTTGGACGGCAATGTGCCATGTCCCGAGCTGAATTGAGCCTTGCCCCGTTACATCAAAAAATGGCTGCTCTGGAATAACAATATCGCCTGCAGACAGAGTGCGCAGGCGATCCAGGCCCATCACATGTTGACCCACCAAGACACTCACCGTGCTCGGCACATCAAGCCAGGTCTGCGATGCCGTTCGAGTTTTGGTCTGGCAGCTCGCAAGTACTTGTTGCCACACGCGCCATGTCGCCCATGCATGGGTGGTCACGACGTGGTCTGCGGTTCGCAACACCAGCAAAGCTCTCAAAAAAACATCTGAGGATGGCTGGGCAGCATCTTGGGGTGTGGACTGTCGCACGGGCTCTGGGGTTTGCCCGTTGGCGAATTCATTGACCTGTATGAAGAGCCGCCTAAGTGGCAGAGGAAGCAGCGCTGCGGCAGTGCTTAGCAGCCAGGTTTTTCGAGCCGGATCGGCCTGGTCGATCAGGGGGATACCTGTCAGTGCATGCAAGAAAATGGCGCCATTTTCCAGTACCAATTGACCTGCCGCGCCTTCAAGTGCCACTGCACAGCCGCTTACATCGTCTGCGGCCGTCATCGGGTGAACCTCCATGACGGTGCCGGGTTCAAGTGACGACAGGTCCATCGCCAATGCTGCGCGTACCGCATTGCCGAAGGTGACGGCCGTCTCACTGAGTGGGCGCAGCCTCAGTTTCCTGGGTAAATCGGTGTTTCCTGAAGAGGCTCGGTTGAGGGTGGCAGTGTTCATGTGTTTTCGTCGCTCTCAAAGCCACTAAATGGCAGTCACTTGCACAGACCGACCGCTGCGTTGGCTCAGGGCCGTACTGATGCCATCAGTGCACTGCTTGAGCTGCTGCGACAGCAATGCGCTGCGGGCCCGAAGCAGTACCTGCGTAAGCTCGGGGGTGACCTCGTAGTGCACACCGATCCCGTGACCCGAAGGCAGCAGCAACTCAAACTGACCCGAAGCAGCGGATGATGTATCGAGCTTCTCCGCCAAGGACGAAACCAGGGTCTCGTTTGCTACCGAGGTGGCATGGGTGGCCGCAGTCTGCCCAGCGAAACGAGAGCGCTCCGACGCCACACGACTGTCAGGGGTGTCGGGGCCGTCATCCAGGTGACGCTGGAGCACGCTCTGGCGGCCCCCGTCTCCATCAGGCTCGATAGCGATCCAGGCGGGCGGCTGATCCTCAAGCGGCGCTCCCGTTTTCCACGTTCGACTGTCGGGCTTGGTTTCTGGGTGTCCGTTGGCCGCAGAGCTTGGACGGGATGCCCGATTTTTTTGCATTGAAGTTTGAAACTCGTTGGCTTGAGCGGCTGAACCAGCCCGAAACAGGCTGGGACGAACCACGACATGGGCTGTGTGAGTGGTGCTGCGCAAGGTGATTTTCGAGTTGTCCGTGGTCTTCATTGGCGCTTGTCTCAATTGCTGTGCTTTGGGGCAGGGTGGCCGCCACGGGTCATGCGCTTTACGAAACGCAGTACTCAGGCCAGGGCGCTTTCGGATGACGTCTGTGAAATGTCTTTGAGTAGCTGTAACTTCTCAACTTTAACGCGGTGGACTTGCAGAGCACGCCGAGCCAGTCGCAGTTGCGCCCTGTCTGCCCGCGCCACTGCAGCAGCTTCGCGGGCTTGGACACGGCACGTCGCCACTTGCAGCTTGAGTTGTTGGTGGTGACACTTGCGAGCCACGAACAGTTTTGCGTTGATCGCCAGGCTGTAGAACTCCTGGATGGCTTGTGCCCAATACTGGGTTGCTTCCGATTGCGCCTGGCGAAAGCGCTCAACACTTTGCCGAAAGCGCTGGCGGGATGCCTCGCACTCTTGCCTGAACGCATTCAACTCCATCTCTGCAATTTGCAAGCGGTGGTCCCTGATTTTTTTCATTTTGTGAATGAAAATGTCGGGCGTTGGCTGCTCGGCAATCATGGCGATCTCGCCGCGCTGACGTTGCAAAAATCTCAAGCTTCTCATCCTTGAGCCCCCAGGCGCGCCAACTTGGTCAGGCTATCGCTGTAGGGGTTTTGCTCGCGGGTAGACTGCTGCAAATAGGCCAGTTGGGCAGGACGATCTCGTACCGCCCGATCAGTCACGGCGTCGACGCCTTCTTTGTACTCTCCCAGCCGAATCAACAGCTCCATATCTTGGTAGCGCGACATCAAACGGCGCACCACAGCCGCACTTTTGACGTGGGTGGCCTGTGCCACGTTGCTCATGGTTCGACTGATGCTGGCCAGCACGTCAACAGCCGGATAGTGATTTTGCTCAGCCAACTTTCTGCTCAGCACAATGTGACCATCCAACAAAGACCGCGCTTCGTCGCCGATGGGGTCCGCTGTGTTTTCTCCCTCAAGCAGTACGGTATAAAGCGCGGTGATTGACCCCTTTTTTGAGTTTCCTGCGCGCTCTATCAGCCTGGGTAGCAATGTGTAGACCGAGGGTGTGTAGCCGCCGCGCGCGGGCGGCTCGCCGGTGGCCAAGCCAATTTCGCGCTGGGCGCGGGCCAGGCGGGTGAGGGAGTCGATCAGCAACAAGACACGTTGACCGCGGTCACGAAAGCCCTCGGCAATGGCGGTGGCCGTGAATGCGGCGCGGGAGCGCTCCATGGAGGTGCGATCAGATGTAGCGCAAACGATGACGGTGCGGCGCACGAGTTCTTGGTCCAGCTCGTGTTGCAAAAACTCGTTCAGCTCGCGACCCCGCTCACCGATCAGACCAAACACAATCACATCCGCTGAACATCCCCGGGCGATGGATGCCATCAGGGTGGTTTTGCCGCAGCCTGCACTTGCGAAGACACCTATCCGCTGACCCACCCCCAGCGTCAAGAGTCCGTCTATAGCGCGAATTCCTGTTGGCATGGGTTCTTGAATGCGCGGCCGATCAAACGCTGCGGGGGCATCCCTCACCACGTCGACATCTTGGCTCCACGGCTCAACATCCTCGCGTACCGGGATGGCGCGATGCTCGATCTGACCAAATCCATTGAGCACCGCGCCCAAAAGATGCGGTCCGACATTGACCGACAAGCGGCGGCGCAAAGGCAATACCCGGGTGCGGTTGGAGACGCCCTCGAGCGGGCTGAGAGAGGCCAGCAAAGTGCTGCTGTCGGTAAACCCGACGACCTCGGCCAAGGTGGACGCTGCAGACGGTGCCTGACGCCTGTCGTCATCCAGCAAGAGCTGGCAGAGTTCTCCGACTTTGACGCTGGGCATCCTGGCTTCGATCAGTGTGCCGATGACCTGTACCACGCGCCCCCACACCTGAGTCCCGGGCGCGTGGGGCAACTCGGCGCTCAATTCGGCCGCCAGAACCTCCGGTCGGATGGCCTTTAGAAGGTGATCGAGGTTGTGTGGCGTCAGTGAGGATCGGGCCGGCCTCACCAGAGCACCTCAACTTTTCGCTTGCCTGTGAAAGTGACACGTCGGCCTTCAATGCGCTGCAATGCGTAACCCTTGTGCACATCACCCACATAGATCCGGGTTCCATCGTCCACCACGACGCTGGCCAAGGCGCCCCCATTGAACTGCTTGATCTTGAACGGCAGCAGCTCTTCCGGAGAGCTGACTTTCAAACGCAGCGGAATCTTGACCTCGTGTTCCTTGTAGAAACCTGCCATCACCCGTTCAATTTGACGTTTGTCATCGTCGTCTAAAGCGCCACGAATGGTCCATTCTGAATCAGTCAGTTCCAGCTCCAATTTGTCAGCGAGGTAAACATCCTTCAACCGCTGCGTCAACAAATGGGTGAGTTTTTCAGTGTCGCTACCCCCGCTGTTTGGCAACGGTGCAGGCATCCCATCGGGCGAGATTCGATACCGGGAGGGTGAGTCTTCTTTGAGCATGGCTGCTTTGAGTGGCTCGAACTTTGCGGGCAAGCGGGCCATCGGGTCTTGGTCTGAACTCACCGTGCGCGAAATAGAAAATGTGGCAACCCCAAGAACGAGCGTTCCGGCCAAGATCAAGCGATGAAGTGTCTTGTAGCCCTTCTGCATTTTCCGATTGGCCGCGGCGTTGGGCGCATAAAGAGCTGTCACATCTGACGATGGACTGGCGGGCTCAACCTCAGGTTGTGGGGCCACCTGCTCAGGCGACATAAACGTCCAGGCATGACTTGACTCGCAGATCGTGACCACGACGCTACCGAACACTTCGGGCTGTCCCCACGACAAATACTCTTCTGGCGAGGGCCGGCCCGAACTGTCGCACCGCGCTGCATACCAGCCGTCGTCAGCCAGCCAAACCTGCAATTCCATGCCCTGTAAGCCCTGATCTACCAGGACCACATCACAGTCGCTCGCACTGCCGAGACTTAGCCTCTCATCCGGGCCGAGTGGCAGGCAGGCGCCCCGGTGGAGTCCAGAAAGGACGCGCAACTCGTATTCCATCGCATTACCTCTTTGGCGTTGACCTAGCTGAGTGGCGGTCAGGCGGAATTGGTTCCGGTGAACATGCCGTAGTAAACATCATGCGTGGGGACGGTCGAACCCGGAGGGCTGTTGTGACCACTCACGACAGAGTGGTTTGCGGGGCACAGATGATTCATGGTGCAGATTTTGCTTCAAGCTTCAATGTTGTGCGGCACCTGCGTGCTCCAACGGCATTCACTAGCAGTACCATCTCAGGGACGGGTCTGGGCGCAAGACAGGCCTCGAGCTTGTGCGAGTCGGCGGCAAGGTGGTGGGGTCGCCGCTGACGTTTGGGCTTTACGCTGATGATCAGCGGGCTGCCATTGTCCTCCATCTGGGCCACGTCACCATATATCCTCAAGCAAAGGTAGGGACATGAAGACAACGACACAGTCAGCGGCGCGCTCCTTCAAGCCTGCGGATTTAGCGCAGCTGGCGGCCAAAGCGCACTTTGAGACGTTACGAAAATTGCTTGACTTGCCCGAGTCCGCTTTGGTTGAAGACGCGCTACATTTCCTGATTGGCCCCGACATGAACGTTGTGGCCCTGACTTCCGCGGCAGGCCGGCTGCTGCTGTTGGTGGAATTGTCTGACATGGATCGACTGCTGGCCCAGGACTGGCAGCGTCTGGCCATGCATCTGTCTAGCCACTTTGATGATGACAGCATGGGGCGCTTGATGGTTTTGGATCGCAAACTTTCCATGGCGTGGTCCTACGATATCGACATTGACCCGCATCTTTGGGCTCATACGGCCCGGCAGGCGATGCTGTGGTGCACAGGTGCGCGACAGCTTTTGTCGGGACAGACGGCGTCAGCGAGTCAATGACCGATTTGACCAGGCATGGGCAACAGGTAGCGCCACTCAACTTCATTCAAGCTGCATGACGACATGGCTTTCACCAGAATCAGGAATACCAATGGGTTTACCACGGCCACTACGGTGGGATTCACGGGCAGCCACACTGAGATTCGCCCCAAGCCTGGAAGGTTGCAGGTCAGTGTGGGCTTGCCCCATGCGTCCACCCTGCGTCCGCGTGTCGACGACTTTCAAAATGCGGGCCTCAGAGTGGATAAGGCCAGAGAATATGTAGACCGATGTGAAGTCAAAGTGACGCATCACCCTGGCCCGTTGGACGTTCGTACGCGCGGTCGAAGCAGGCAGTTTTTCACCTCCGTCGCCAATGCTGTGGGTAAAACAGTGGGCATTGGCCGTGGACCGGCCCCTCATGTCCCCGCGGAATGGGGGCGGGCTGACCAGCCCGCTCCGGTCAAGCTCAGGATGGGGAAGTCCCGGCTACACGATGCTGTTTTTGGGGTGTCTCAACGTGATGCGGCATGGCGTCGCGAGTTCGCGGCAAGCGTTTCCGAGAAGAAGACGGTGTTGATGTCCGAGAGCAAACTGGATCTGCGCAAAGCGATGGACAGAGAAGCCGCTTTGTCCAACAAGACAGCGCAGATTGGCGGTGTTCAACAGATGATGGGTGACGCCATTCAGAATGCTGAAGTGGCTCACCGTGAACTCGCGCTCCGGAGTCGCCGGATACAGCTTGTATACGATCGGTACTCCGCTTTTGTAAAACGAGATGCCACGAGGGTGTCGGTGCTGGAGAACGCACGAGCGGTGATGGAAACGCAGGCCAACGACCTGAACAATGCGATCCTTGTCAACAGGTCTACATGCGATGTATTGACTGAGCAAGCGGCGGTACTTGACGCTCGATTGAATGAGTTGCCAGCGCCGCCTGTTAAACGTCCCGCGGTTTTTGGCCCCTCAATGGCCGAACTCGTCACGTTGCGCGAGCGTACCGCCACGACTTTGGGCCAGGTCGAACAGCGTTTGCCAAGGCTTGAGAAGGCTTTGGTTGGTGCGCAAGCCAACCTGGATGCGAAATCGCAAGAAGTGGTGGCTGCACCGCAAGACTCCGGGCAGCGCGCACGGCTGCTTGATGAGGCGCGGGTCTGTCTCGACGCACGTGATCAGGCTCGAGTCCAGCTGCGTAGGGGTCAAAGATTGTTTCTGGAACTTCCCGGTCTAGCGCAGCTTTGTGAAGAAAAGATCAAACGCTTGGATGAGCATTCGCAGCACCGGCAGTACGATCAGCTCAGCTTGGAGCGCACGCTGATTGGCGATAAGCTGAATGACTTGACGGCGCAGCGTCAGGACTTGATGGCCCGCATTCGACCACTGGGCGCCGACTTGAGGGCCAACCAATTGCAGCTCACCGACGCCCGTAGGAGTTACGAGCTCGACCATGCAAGGCAAGTCAAAGTACAAGAGCAAGTGGAGATCGCCCACCGCGATTGCCAGCTGAGCCGCCAGCAACTTGAGGGGCTCCGCGTCGAGAATGAGCGTCTGCAGCCCATCGCAGATGCGCTGTCGGTGCCCCGGACCGATGCCGTCATCGAAGCCAGTGTCTTGCAAGCGCAAGAGGAGATTCGTCTCGAACACAAACTGCAGGAGCTGGTGATTGCCCCCCCTGGATTTGAACCGCATCAGCTTACTCCTCAATTGAGGGCGCAGATGGGGCAGCTGGCTCAGCGCCTGCAGGATGTTCCGGAGGGTCTCACTGATGAGCAGGCCACCACCTTGCGGCGTCAGCGGATACCCACCGATCAGGCCCTGGAAATTATCTCGCGCTCGTTGTCCCTCGCCACCGAAGGAAAAGGGGCTGACGCACAGGTGGCCTTGACATGGCTGATGGACCGGTCGTTTGCCGATCTGGTGCCGCTGCCGGGCACCAATTTCAACGGTGAACGCGAGAGTAAGGGTGATGGTCTGAACGACAACAGCGCCGAAAAGCGGACCGCGAGCTTGTTGGCTGCCTGTCCCAGCGGGGGTGAGCTGCTCAAGCGCATGGTTCAGCCCGGGGCAGAGCCGCCTCGTGAGTTGCAGGATGCTGTTGCGGTTTACTTCCGGGCGACCAGCGCCTTGCCTGACATCGCCGACGTGTCCAGCCAAGACAGGTTGGAGTTTGCCGAGCACGCCGCCAAAGTCCTGGCTCACCCGCAGGGGCAACCCAAGTTGACCGGCGAGCTGAGGGTGTCGTTCAATGCGGTTCGCAACGGCTTTACATCGTTTGCAGAGGGCAGTCCGTATGAAACTGCCAATGCAGCTATCGAGAAGTTCTCCGACTGGGTGGCTCGGGGCCAGACGGGCGCCAATAAGACCTCGCCACTGCATGCGCGCCAGCGCCTACTGGCGACCAAGGTGGCGGCTGACGTCGGCGTGCCGAGCCTAGAGACGACGTTGAATGCGAAGTTGAAAGATGCCTGTGATGAGTTGCAAAAAGTCATTGCTCGCGAATTGGAAGGGGCACGCAGCCGGGAGAGTTTGGCGCTTGAGCCGGATCAGGCGGGTGGGCTGGCGGGCTCGCCGTCGGCGGAGCGGGATATCTTGCTGGTGGCGCAGAGCATGGTTCATTACATTCAACAGTGCGCGGATCGGGGTGAGCGCATTGATACGATGAGACTGAACAGCAAAGCTTGGCGTGCCATCGACAAAGAGACCTTGCGCCTCCAACACAATGATTTGAAGGCTACCTCTTCGGCGGACGAGCGCATGAGCCCGGCTCTTCTGCGCCGTCGGGCAGCGGAGTCGCGTCAACCGGTTGCTGAGGCATCGGGCGCGCAACCAAGCTTTGCTGCGCTGGAACTTGATTTGTTGGTATGTATGCCAAGGGAGAAGCCCACCGTTCTCAAGGCCTTGAAAGACGTGAGGGACCGCCTGACCCGACCCGGCACAGAGAGCTCCGTGTTACCAGGGGCTGCGCCAACCGCTGGTGCCTCCGACGCAAGGCCTTCCGTCGTGCAGGCGGAGCCAGCACCTGCCGCGGTGCAAGCCGATCCACCGCCTGACTGGGTCCCGACAGAGGACGAGGTCAATGCGCACTTTCGGGACGTGGAGGCGGATCTGTTGGCTCCCATCAAGCTAGAGGGCGTGTTGGATCAGCACGATCAGCAACAGGAGCGTGCGCTGCACGACGTTCAACTGGACCGGTCGCTGCACGACCTCCAGCTGGATCAGGCGCTGGACGACGTTCAGCTGGACCAGGCGCTGCAGGACCTCCAGCTGGACCGGGACCTGCGCGACCGCCAACTGGACCAGGATCTGCAACAGGAGCCGGAGCTGCAGTCGCTGCAACAGGCGCAGGAGCCAGCGCAAGTGGTGGTGGCCCCTGTTCCTGTTGTTGCCCCCGCTTCTCCCGAGTCCGGTGCGGCCCCCGAAGATCCACTGCCCCGCACGCGTTTGGATCAATCCTTGAGCGACGCGGAGGTCTTGCAGGATCAAATCGAACGCTTCAAAAGCAGCCGAGGGGATTTCTCAGCGGCAGCCCTTGAGCAGTGGGTGACGCCAGCCCTCATGACGCCAAGCGGCGGCCCCGCCTTTGGCTCAGTCGCACTCAGCCACGGCCGAGTAAGGGGGATTGGTACGAGTGGCCTCGTTGGCGTGGCCAGCCGAGTTGCAAGTGGTCTGGGTTTGGTGGTTCGACCGGAGCTGGACGGAGTTCGACTGAGGGCCGATCAGTTTCAGTTTGGTCGTGATGCATTGGGGGTGGAGCTCGCCCTTGCCCGCTCACGTGGTCGCTCGTTCAGTGTGGGTTTGTCAGCCGGGCTCGCGCACCCCATTGCGGGTCAAAACGAGCTTGTGGCAGCTGGCCCTGGGGGCTCGCTCATTCATACTTGGACGACAACAAACACGACGGGCGGTGCCGTCATTCGTGCGCCGAAGTTCGACGGCAAGACAGACGCTGAGCTGAGCACTGATTTCAGCGAAATGCTCAGTACCGCCTTAACCTGGCGTGAGCCTCTCAATGAAGACGGAGGGCAGCTCTACAAGAGTCCCCTGGAAGCTTTGCTGGACCGGCACCCCACCATTTCAGTGACCACTGTTGAGAGTGCGAGAACGTTCCGTCACACCGCCGATGCCAGTTTGGGCGGCGTGCTCGGTCTGGGTGCACCCGTCGGTCGGGCCGGTGGTTTTGCGGCTGCGGCGCTTGGCGTTACGAGCACAAATGTGCAGGAGCAAAGCAACTTCAAGACAACCGCGGGGGCACAAGCCTTGCAGGTCAAGTCTCGGACCGCCAGCCACAAGGTGGGCGTCACGGCAGGCGTGTTTGGCCGCCTGGGCTATGTCAAGCCTGACGAACCCCGGCTGGCGGGTGTTCGAGCCAATCTCATCTCGCTCAGCGCGACGGCCAATCTGCGAGAGTCCAGTGCTGCGTCATCGACCGCTCTCGCACGTCAGCCGGATGGGTCCATCGCGGGTGAACGGTTTGTTGAATACACCAGTTACGAGAAGTTTGAGGCGGCTGTGAATCTGCACCGAGAAAAATGGATTGAGGCCGGCATCGCGAGGGGCAGTTGGCCTGCGGATTTTCCCCTCGCCGACAGACGCATTGTGGCTGAGCGTGCGCTCGACGATTTCATGCTCAAGTCGAAGGCGAGTCTGGAGGCTGGTACCGTGACCTTGAACGAGAACATGGATGTCAAGCCTGAAGTCGCTGTGCAACTCAGTGCCAACATCGCACTCGAAGAGTTGGCACGTCTTGGGAAGCGGTATGACGATGCGCTGGCACTGCAGGCTGTTCGCCAGGAGATTCTTGCCCAAGACTCGTCCTATCAGCCGTACTTGCTCAAGGCCATTGCCCGCAGTTCAATCAGCGGCAGTACAGGGGTGACGTTGGGTGTGATTGCCACGCAGACCCATGGGGCCAGTGCCACACAGGTCTTCGACTGGTTCCCCCGCCTAAGCAGTTGACTTCGCAAGCGACGCTTTGTCTATTGCAACTATTTTCATGTTGACGGAACTGAACGCCGAAAAGATCTACATAAAGTATGTTGCATCTGAAAGAGCAACGAGCCTTTTCGGTTTTATCAGTCACTCTTTTTTAGGAGACAAACATGGCAGCAGGCGTATCGGGCATCATCCCTGGCTTCACCGGCATTTTTGAGGGCCTTTTGGGGCAACAATTGCAACAAGAAGTCAACCAAACGATTGACAACATCAGGATGGATCAACTGAAGCACTTGGGCAAGTTGGTCAGCGACGCGGCGTCGATTTCGCAGTGACGTTTTGCTAGTGCAGTGTTGCACCCTATCTGGAACATAAAAACCCGCCTTTGCGGCCTGCCCTGACCCCAAACGCGGCGTTTTTATTTGTTCCATCAAGCGCTCAACACCGCACTAGGATTTGCGGCGATGCATTGCCGGCTAAGACTCCGCTTCCAACCTTCCAAATTCACCCAGACGGAGTACCCGTGCCCCGTCTGAGTGAATTTGGAAGGTCGATTTCGCCAAAGCGAACAGGTGGTGCATGGGCAAGCTGAGCTTGCAGGCATGCCGTGCGCGGGGATGTTGCCCCTGAGGCAGCCTCCTCGATCCCCGCCTCCGCCGGGGTGACGGCCTGAGGGTGTTTGCATCTCTCCATGTCATTCCCTCGCAGGCGGGACTCCACCGGCCTGTGTACTTCGCTTAGTACCCCGTCTCAGTGAATTTGCAAGGTTGATTTCGCCAAAGCGAACAGGTGGTGCATTGGCAAGCGGAGCGTGCAGGAATGGAGTGCGCGGGGGCCTGTTGCGCTTCAGGCACCCTCCTGGATCCCCGCCTGCGCGGGGATGACGGGCGCCGGGGTTGGCATCTCGCCACGTCAGTCCCGCGCTGGCGGGAATCCAGCAGCCTGTGTACTCCACTATGGGGCCCGCAACAATTCAACCTTTCGAATCCACTGAGACGGGGTACTAGAACCGATCGGGGCGGTTAAACCACTCATTCGCTCAGGAGAACTCGATGACAACGACCCGCTGGAACGAAGGCTACAACACAGATCATGACTACACCCTTCACTTCGACCCCGATCTAGCCCCCCAGCAGCTTAACTACGCGTGCTGGCGCAATGGGGTTGAACCGATCGCCCTGGACCAGCCGTTCACCTACTTTGAACTGGGCTGCGGACACGGCTTCACCTCCACCGTATTGGCCGCCGTTCACCCGCTTGGCAGGTTCTACGCCAACGACTTTATGCCGAGCCACATTGCGAATGCTCAGCGCCTGGTCGACATGGCGGGGCTCAGTAACTTGCAGTTGCTTGAAAACAGTTTTGACGAATTGGCCCACGGGCAAGTGGAACTACCCAAGTTCGATTTCATCACCATGCAGGGTGTATACGCTTGGGTTTCACCCGAGAAACAAGCACAGATTGTAAAGTTTTTGGCTCGGTACTTGAAACCCGGGGGCATCGTATTTGTGAGTTACAACGCCCTGCCCGGCTGGTCGGCTGCAACTCACATGCAGCGCCTGATGTTTGAATCCACGCGGCTTCGACCTGGCGCAGACAGTGTGACCCAACTGCGTTGCGCCAAAGAGTTGGTGAATCAAATGGTCGACGTGGGTTCGCAGTTTTTTTCAGCACACTCGGATTTGCAATCTTACTTTGACAAGCTGAACAGCTACCCTCAAGGTTATTTGATTCATGAGTTTATGCATGAGAAATCGTGCCCAAAATATCATGCCGAAGTCGTTGATGAGTTTTCGCAGGCAAAATTAGAGTATTTGACCTGCGTATCACCAGAGCCCACTCTTGCGCCCGAGCAACAGAAAGTCATTGATTCTGTTCCCGACCTTGTGTTGCGCAGAACCGTTGAAGACTTTATGCGCAACAGGAACTTTCGCAAGGATATTTTTGTCCGCGGCCGTCGAAATTTATTGAATCCACAGGGTCCTGAACAACTCGACAAATTCTCAATTGCGCTGTGTGTTTCACGCGAGGCAGCCGGCCTCAAGCTCAACCAGGCCTGGATACAAGGCCCGCTCGATGCCTTGGCTCAGGCCCCGAGAACTCTAGCGGAGTTAGCTGCCCTGCCAGCTTTCGGTGGCGCCAGCGCCGTGATATTCGCCGTCGCGGAAATTATTCAAAGAACAGAGCAGGGTTCAATTTTTACACCCACCAATATCAATCAAGATCATGGGCCGGCTCAGAGATTGAATGCAATGATCGCAAAACTTTCACGCCATACTGATCATTATCAGGCACTCGCCTCCCCTGTTCTGGGAACAGGCGTTAAAACCACTTTGACGGAACGCCTTGTATACCTGCAACTGTCAGAAAATCCGCAAGAGTCACGAGCATCAGTGGTAGGTGAAAAAGTATGGGACATCCTCAAGCTCAATCATTCCACAGCAGAGAAACCAGTCTCAGAACTGGCGAATGTTGTGTCACGCGTTGAGTCTATCCTGAAGCACAGTTGGCCCATGTGGCAGCAGCTTGGAATCATCTGATTGGCAGTGAAGAACGGGGTCAAGTTATTTTTTTAATACACCTCATTGATGCCTAAATTATTAACTCTTTACATCGAATAGCAGTTCAATGATAAAGTCATATATTCCCGTTTATCATCACCCAGCATTTGCTCAAGCTGCTGCGCGTCAAGGTGACAAGAAGCCTGATGCCAAAGCCACCAATTCACCGGCATTTAATCCAGAAACCAGATACGAAAAATTATTAGAATCGGTTCATCAGTCAAAAACAGCTTCGGCAGCGAAAAAAGGAAAATGGAACAGTAAGTTTCAACCCGGCCATCCGGCATTAATCCAACCGACGCCAGCAATGCAAAAGTTTCACCAACGCACCGCTGAACTCAACCGTATACCTATTTTCCATGCAGGGTACGCGACCGAGATTGCAAAGCCGGAAGACATCAACCGGCTCCCTTCTGATTTGCGAGCGAAAGAGCTGGAACGACTGTATGCCAAAAGGATGGTGGGTGCAGATGGAAAAAGTCTGCATGCCGAGGATCCGAACGACACAAGCAATCCGCCATTGCATGCGCAGGACAAAAAAACACGCGAGCACAGAGTTGAAGCGGCAACATCAACCATTTCCAATTTCTCAGGGGAATATATTGCAAGATTGTACGATCATGTGACCCGTGATCTGGATGTCAAACAGCCTGCGACGTTTCATGTGATTCGGCCCACGCGCCATCCTTTGGCGGAAGATAGCACGGTCAATTTCTTGAGTGCTGCGACACAGACGGAAGTAACCAGCTCGCTGAACAGTTTGGCCAAGCGCAACGGGCATGCCATCCAGTTTTCAGACCAAAAGAACATGTATGTGCTCAGCAGAACGGCACGTTCCACGGCCAGTCCGATCGGGCGTCTTGTACAGCAAGGTTATCTTGACACCTCCGAGTTGAAAAAGGGCGACAGAATCATCATTGCCGATGATCATACTCAGGCAGGTGGCACGCTTCTGGCCATGGCTGCTGCCGCAAACGAAGCCGGCGCAAAGGTGGTTGCCGCCGCAACACCGACGACACACCCCTTCTGCAAGACGCTCGTCATGTCGGACAATGTCAAAGCAGATTTAGATAAAACATTCAACACCTGGGACAAGGACGGGAAAGTTCGAAATCAGCTGGCTGAATACGGTATGCCCATTGAGACGCTCACAAATTTTGACGCCATGATCATCATTGCGTACACAACCGATCCTGAAAATCCTCAAGCAGTAAAAAGTTTTCATCAACTTGAAAATGACCTGTTTGGTAGCAATCGAGTTCTGGAAGGAAAGGGAGATTCTTTGATTCCCATCCTCAATCAGAAGCCACTGACACCGGATGAAGTTGTCAAAGAAATGGTTGATGAATGCGCTAAAAACAGACATGTCACCAGCCCGATTGCGCCAACGAATATACACATATTTGATTGGGATGACACCCTAAGAGATGAAAAAGGTATGAATTATCAGCTCATGCATAATTCATTGACGATTGCTGCACACAAGTATGGACAGAAGCATCCTTTGCTTGTCAATCTTGCCAATGCTGTTGAGACCAACAGGGGTAACTACTTGGAAGGAATGCCGCTTTTGTGCATGAACCGGGAGGAATATGCAAAACATACCATTCAGCACGACATGCTGAAGAAGGACATGGTGACGGATTTACTGTCCAAGATGGGGGCATTGGATCCCACACTGAAAACTCAATATGATGAAATTGGATTCAAATCTCGACAAAACTTCGGGAGTCCACAGGAGAATTTGACCTCCAGAGATCTGATGAAAATGCGGGCCAATCAATCTCAGGAGAAGTTATTGACGCAAGAAAATATCGTCAATATTCTATACAATGAATTCTCTCGGCAATATCAACTGATGATTCGACCAGAGGTGAACTCTGAACTGGTACACAAGGACGGTATAAATGTTCCTTTTCCAAACGTCAAACCTGAATTAATGGCGGGAGCTCAGGAATTATTGGATCAAGTAAGGAATCCAGCAAACGCCGTTTTCCTGATTAGCAATAAAGGCGACAGGTACGTGAAAAATGAGCTTTCCAAGCTTGGATTGGAGCATTATTTCGACGCCATATCAGGCACGCCTGAAAGGACGATTACTGACAAGGACGGGAAAACCAAAGTAAAGCGCATTGATTCAAAACCCAGCCCGGCTCAATTGCAAAATGCCTTGACGAATCGTCATGATCTCGATGGTGTTGAAACCGTCAACAGCTGGGGCGATACAAGCAAAGATATTACCCAAATATTGATGGCTATCAAGGAGGGCCTGCTGCATGTCCCAGAGAAGTTTGGCGTCATCGTCAATCCCAGTGCGCAGATTCAGGATAAAACCATTGAAGCAGTCAAGAATTCAGATGTCCCTGACCCAATGAAGCCCAAAGTTATTGCAGTCAGCAACTTGGAAGACAGCCAAGTCGCAGCCCACATGACTCGCCTGGATGCGTCCGGGCCTGGAAATGCCCGTTGAGCGCGCTCAGCTGTTGGGTAGTCCGATGTGACGCAAAAGGTTGGTGAACAATCAAACTGCAGTGGATTTACAAGTGGCTGTTGGCGTGTTTTGCCTTGTGTCGGTCAGTATCCCTGAAAATCAGGCACTGCCTCCACGCACTACGACCTTTGACAAGGTAAACGGATCCGGCCAATCAACAACGGCATCGTTCAGGCCGTCATATCGACAGTCTCGCGTTGTGTTGGTGGGGAACTTGTTCCATACCAGTTCGGGTTTTAGTAATGCAGCAGAATCTAATTTGAAAGCCACTATATTTGAGAAAAATTCAATGCTGTGAATGCGTTTGAATTGCTCAACAATGTAGGGGTTGTCGACCGGTGGGAGCTGGTTGGGCCACAGGTGACTTGCTTTGGCGATCAGTGTATCTGTGGCATCTTTTGCATATTCCAGAAAACTGTGCTCTCTGTGCCTTGAAAACTCTTTCATGAAGCTGGTAATGGTATCTTCAATGACAATGATGCTATTGTCTTTTCCAGCTTTGAGAGCCTCCGTCAAAGTGACAATTTGTTGGAAGGACTGATGGCCGCCATCGTCCAAAAGCGCATCAAAACCGCCCACAGCGTCGAATATTCTCTTCCAGCAATCCGGGTCGCCTTGGTCTCCAGTGTATATTTCAAAGCCGTGTTCTTCCCATTTTTTGGCAGCGGGATTTAAATCAAATCCAATGATCCTGGCGTCATCGCCAAGCCATGATCGCCACATAAAGAGCGAGCCACCCGCAAATACACCAGTTTCTATGATGGTGCAATTTGTACCTACAAGATGTGAAAATAAGTCAGCGTAGATGCGAAAGTAATTGCTCACCTTGAAAGAGGGTTGGGGCGAGTTTCGATAGCATTCAATGAGTCGCTCAATCTCTCGCTGTGTTGCCATGTCAAAGACCTTTGAAGGTTGACTGCGATTCAATTTCCCTGGCAAACAAGACGTCAATGCGTTTGGGACAGGCCGGTGGACGTTGTGTCCCCAACAGACCGATGGGAGCAAGACCCCACACACACGAACGCGACTGGACGCCAAGCCCGCCAAGGGCTGCGGGCAAACTTTACAGCGCTTGCTTGCCGTCCATTTCGCCTTGCGCTACCGGAGTTCGGTGCCATTTCTCGCGATCTGGCGCCCACACGAGAGCCCCATGAATCTCACATTCTGAAAACACCGAACTGCGTCGCTTCGATGGGGGCGTTGAGCGCTGCGCTCAAGCCCAGGGCCAGCACGCGGCGGGTGTCAGCGGGGTCGATGAGGCCGTCGTCCCACATCCGGGCGGTGGCGTAGTAGGGATGGCCTTGGGTTTCGTACTGGGCGCGCAGGGGGGCTTTGAAGGCTTCTTCTTCGTCGGCCGACCAGCTGCCACCCTGCCCCTCAATGCCCTCGCGACGCACGGTGGCCAGCACGCTGGCGGCTTGCTCGCCGCCCATGACGGAGATGCGTGCGTTGGGCCACATCCACAAAAACCGGGGGCTGTAGGCCCGACCGCACATGCCGTAGTTGCCGGCCCCGAATGAGCCGCCAATGATCACGGTGAGTTTGGGCACGTTGGCGCAGGCCACGGCGGTCACCATCTTGGCCCCCGCACGGGCAATGCCCTCGGTCTCGGCTTTGCGGCCGACCATGAAGCCGGTGATGTTTTGCAGAAACACGAGTGGGATGCGGCGCTGGCAGCACAGCTCAATGAAGTGCGCGCCTTTGTCAGCGCTGTCTGAAAACAAAATGCCGTTGTTGGCGATGACCCCCACGGGGATGCCTTCGATGTGCGCCCAGCCGGTGACCAGGGTGGTGCCATAGCGGGCTTTGAATTCATCCCACTCGCTGCCGTCGACCACGCGGGCAATGACCTCGCGCACGTCGTAGGGCTTGCGTGTATCGCGTGGGATGACGCCGTGCAGTTCATCGGGGTCGGACAAGGGGGGGCGGGGCGGGCGCACCGTCACGGGCAGGGTTTTGGGGCGGTTGAGCCGGGCCACCACGTCACGGGCCATGGCCAGGGCGTGCGCGTCGTTGTGGGCCAGGTGATCGGCCACGCCGCTGAGGCGGGTGTGAACATCGCCACCGCCCAGGTCTTCAGCACTGACGACCTCGCCGGTGGCCGCCTTGACCAAAGGCGGGCCGCCCAGAAAAATCGTGCCTTGGTTTTGCACAATGATGGTCTCGTCGCTCATGGCGGGCACGTAGGCACCCCCCGCCGTGCAGGAGCCCAGCACGACGGCGATTTGCGCAATGCCTTGGGCGCTCATGCGCGCTTGGTTATAGAAGATGCGGCCAAAGTGATCGCGGTCAGCGAACACTTCGTCTTGGTGCGGCAAATGGGCGCCACCACTGTCGACCAGGTAGAGGCAGGGCAAACAGTTTTGCTGCGCAATCTCTTGCGCACGCAGGTGCTTTTTGACGGTGAGGGGGTAGTAGGTGCCGCCTTTGACGGTGGCGTCGTTGCACACAATCATGCATTCGACCCCGCTCACCCGACCAATGCCCGCCACCACACCGGCCCCCGGGGCGGCGTCAGTACCGTCTTTGTCTCGGTACACGTGCAAGGCGGCCAGCGGGGCGATTTCCAGAAAAGGGGAGCCCGGGTCGAGCAGGCGTTCAACGCGCTCGCGGGGCAAGAGCTTGCCACGGGCCAGGTGTTTGGCCCGCGCCACCTCGCCACCACCCAGCGCCGCTTGGCTCAGCTGGGCGCGAAGATCGTCGACCAGTGAACGCATGTGGGCGGCATTGGCCTGAAACTCGTCGGTGCGGGGATTGAGCTGGGATGTAATGACGGGCATGGGCGGTCTGTGAGCAAGGTGAAATGAGGGGACGCACGGCACACTCAGCGCTGGCCCGGCGATACGTTGATGCGATCAACCTCGTAGCCGCGCCGCGCAAGCAAAGCTGGCAAGCCCACAGGGCCCACCAGGTGCAGGCTGCCCACCGCCGCAAACACGGTTTTTCCGCTTTCGTGTAAGCGATCAATGCGCTGCGCCATGGGGATGTTGCGGTCGTCGAGCATTTTTTTCATGGCGCTGCGTTGCTCGGCGGTGTCCATGCATTCACACCACTCGGCGTAGCGTTGGAGTTCATCAAAGCGACTGTCAGCCCACATGCGGGCTACCCTGCGCATGCCGCGCTGGGCGCTGCGGTCTTCTAGGCTTTGCAGACCCTGGGCCAAGCCCTCGCGCTGGGCTTGGGGTGACTCTGCGCTGAGCAGGGCAATTTGGCTGGCGGGGTCTTCCAGTGAGATCACTTGTTTGCCCGCTTGATGGCCGAGGCGACTGAGCATGAGGTCGGCCGCATAGTCGGCCTTCAGACCCTCGTGTCGGGCACTGAGCACGACCAAGGTGGTCAGCGCCATCTGTGGGGAGAGCTGGTCGAGCAACTGCTGTTGGGTGGCGTCTGGCAGGCAGGCGGCGCGCACTTGGGCCCGCAGGCGGCGCATCAAGGACGGGGGCAGTGGCTCGGCATCGGTCTGCCGGGCCATCGCTTGCGTAAGCTCGGCCATCACCTTGGGGTCTTGGAGGTCGAGCTCCAGGGCAAGCACTTCACTGGATTGCAAGGCCGCCATCACCTGGGGGCCGGGAAACACCCACTCGAGTTTGCCCACATGCAGCGTGCCGTACAGGTACGAGACACGATCAAACTTGGTGATCCGCCATAAGAACCCGCGGTCGCGGGCCTGGGCCTGCGCTTGGGCCATGCGTTGCGCCGTCGGCTCCGGCTCAGGCGGCGGGCAGCCAGGGGGGGATGCCAAGGCGGGTGCTGCCACCAGACACCACAAGGCGCCCAGCCAAACTTTGAACCTTGATGAGGAAAAAGTCATGTTGAGCATCATGCCTGCCCCTGCAACCAACCGGCCTGCGCCCAGTCGTTGAGCAGGCCCAAGGCTTCAGCGCTGAGGCTGCTCACTTGGGCGGCGGATAAATAGCGTTGGTCGGCCAAATGGCGCATCAGCGTGGCGTCGCGTCCGCCCGCGCGGTAGGACTCCCCGTTGATGAAGACGTGACGGTCGTCGTACAGCATCCGGGTGCGGGCATCGAGTTGCACCGCTTGTCCAGGTGGGCAGACAGAGCCGTCATCGAACCAGGTGCCCGCCGCAGGCTCGCTGAGCCACTCACCGAGTGCGCAGGCGCGGGCATGGGGTTGGGCCATCAAGCGGGCCACGGCTTGTTCAGCGAACTCGAGCATGGCCGCGGGAATGCGCCCGGGCTGCGAGGTGGCCGCTTGCTTGGGGTCGCGGTACAGCGGCTGGGCGCTGTGGCGCACGCTGTCGGGCTGCTCGGCCTGCGCCTCGGCCTCGTCCTGGGCGGCGTCGAGCACGCGCTGCATGACCTCGCGCGCGAATTCGTCTTGGGCGGGTGCGCGAAAGCCGATGGAGCAGGTCATGCACTCACCCTCGGCCACGCCGTCGTGGGCCCAGCGCGGGGGCAGGTAGAGCATGTCGCCAGGCTCCAGCAGCCACTCTTCTTCGGCCTCAAAATGGCTGAGGATTTTGAGGGGGGCGTTGGGCAGCAAGCGGGGTTCTTTCAAGCGCCCGATGCGCCAGCGTCGCCGGCCTTGTACTTGCAGCAGGAAGACATCGTAGGAATCAAAATGCGGCCCGACCCCGCCGCCGTCACTGGCGTAGGAGACCATCAAGTCATCGAGTCGGGCGTCGGGTACAAACCGAAAGTGTGACAGCAAGGCATGGGCGGCCGGCACGTGGCGGTCAACGCCTTGCACCAGCAAGGTGGTGCCGGGTTGTGCTAACGCGGCAGTTTGGGTGGCGGTGAAGGGGCCCGTGTCGAGATGCCAACCGTCGGGCCGCCGTTGCACCAGCCTTGAACTGAGATCGTCTTGGCTGGCCAATTGCAGCAAGGCTGCACGGTCTAAGGGGGGCGTCACCTGGGGCAGCGCTTGCCGGATGAGCAAGGGCTTTTTTTGCCAATGCCGACGCATGAAAGTGGCCGGCGACAAGCCGCCCAACAAGGGGGTGGGCTGGGTGATGTCGGGCACCGACGGGGCTCGCGCAGGGGAGGAAATGGGAGTCATGGTCGGCAATGTCGGGGTGGGACAAGTTGAGGGTCGCTGGACTCCAGGATAATCGAGCCCATGCTGATTCAATCCCCCTGTGTCGTCAGCCTGACCTGGCGACTCGAAGATACCGAAGGTCACCTGATCGATGAATTGGTCGATCCGGTTGAATTTTTCTATGGCGGCGAAGATTTGTTGCCCAAGGTCGAAGAGGTGCTGCAAGACCAGGAGGTCGGGTTCACCGCCGAGCTGCACTTGGAGCCCGAGCACGCTTTTGGCGAGTACATCGCCGAGCTGGTGTTTTTTGAAGACCGCGCCATCTTTCCCGAGGAGGTCGGGGTGGGCATGCAGTTTGATGGCCCTCCCGAGGGCGCCGTCACGCCCGACTTGCCTGCCGAGGCCATTTACACAGTGACCGAGGTCTACCCCGCGCATGTGGTGCTGGATGGCAATCATCCCCTGGCCGGGATGGCGCTGCGCCTGGCCCTGACCGTGAGGGATGTGCGTGAAGCCACCGAGCAAGAGGTGCAAGCCGCCAGCGTGGGTGAGCCCGCGTTCAGTGTGGTGAGTACGGCGCCGAAGGGATCCCCCCTTCATTAGGCGCCGGGTAGGTGACGGCCAAGACCTCCACCTGCTCCACGCCGCCGGGGGTCATCAGGCTCACCTCATCGCCCACCCGCGCTTTGATCAAGGCGCGGGCCATGGGGGCGATCCAGCTGACTTCAGCTTGGGCACTGTCGGACTCGTCGACCCCTTTGATGGTGATGGTTTTTTCTTCGCCCGACTGGTTGGCGTAGGTCACCGTGGCGCCAAAAAATACCTGGTCGCTGCCATGGTGCACGCTGGGGTCGACGCGCTCAGCGATGTCCAGGCGGCGGGTCAGGAAGCGAATGCGGCGGTCGATCTCGCGCAGGCGCTTTTTGCCGTAGAGGTAGTCACCGTTTTCTGAGCGGTCACCATTTTTGGCCGCCCAGGAAACGATCTCGACGATTTTGGGCCGCTCCTCGTCCAACAGGCTCAGCAGCTCGGCGCGCAGACGCGCGTAGCCCTGCGGCGTGATGTAGTTTTTGACCCCCGCAGGCAGCGGCGTGGCCTGGGGTTCGTCATCGTCCTCAGGGGGGTCTGATTCTCGGGTGAAGGCTTTGCTCATGATGGCAATTGTCGGGCTAGTGTCGCGTCTCAGTGGGCTTGAAAGGTTGATTCGCCAAAGCGAAGAGGTGGCGTGTCTGCAGGCGGAGCGTGCAGGAATGGAGTGCGCGCGGGTCTGTTGCGCCTCAGGCACCCTCCTGGATCCCCGCCTACGCGGGGATGACGGGCTCGGGCGCGGGCGGGGGGGGTGACGGGTGCGGGCCGGGGTGACGGGTGCGGGCGGGGATGACGGGCGCAGGGGTTGGCATCTCCCCATGTCATTCCCGCGCAGGCGGGAATCCAGCAGCCTGGGTACTTCGCCATGGGGCTCGCAACAATTCAACCCGTCAAATCCACTGAGACGGGGTACTACGTCAAATGCTGCCGTCTTCGAGCGCCTCACGCACCATGGCCACGTGCCTGCGTGACACGACCAGCCATTCGTCGACCGGGGCCACGCGCACAGCCCATTGCTCGGTGGGTGCGTCGTCGTCTTCGGTGGACATCACACGGCGCTCCAGTTCACGCACTGCATGGCGCGCCACGAGGGCGTTGCGGTGAATGCGGATGAACTCAGGCCCCAAGCGCTGGGCCAACTCGCTCAATGATTCATCCATCAGATGGGAGTGGAGTGCAGTGCGCAAGGTGACGTATTTGAGTTCGGCCTTGAAGTACAGGGCTTGTGACAGTGGCACGCGCCGAACGCGACCGCGCTCAACGACCACCAGCATGGGCTCAGCCAAGGCGGCCGCTGGCACTGGGCCGCGGCGTTGCAGCACCTTCTTGAGTGCCGCCTGCAAGCGCTCTGCCCGCACCGGCTTGGTCAGGTAGTCGGTGGCATTCAGATCAAAGGCCCGCACGGCATGCTGGGCGTGGGCGGTGACGAACACCACCGCCGGCGCGTGTGCGCGGCGCGCTAACTCTGCCGCCAATTGGGTGCCGTCCAGGCCCGGCATGGCCACATCCAACAACACCAGGTCGATGTCGTCATGGCTGAGGTGTGACAGGGCGCTGGGCACATCAAAGGCTTCGGCCACCACGACTGAGGGCGGATCCAGGCAATCGCCCAACAGGGTGCGTAAGCGCATGCAGGCGAGCGCCTCATCATCCACCAGCAACACACGCAGGGGTGGCGCACCGGACTTCGAATCGGCAGTCATAGCGGCACCCCCAGCTGAACACGAAATTGATGGGCTTGACGCCTGACTTCAAAGCGCGACGCCACGTCATGCATCAAGACCAAACGTTCACGCACATTGCGCAAAGCCATGCCGTGGCCCGGGGTCGAGGCCGCCCCACTGACGCTGTTGGTGACGGTCAGCCAGGCCATGCCGTGGCGAACGGTGGTTTGGATGTGAACTTGTGCCCCTTCGGCGCTGGGCTCGACCCCGTGGCGGACGGCGTTCTCGACCAAGGGCTGTAACAACAAGGGAGGTAAGCGGGCACCCGCCGCAGCCGGATCCAGCTGCCACGACAAGCGCAGCCGCGCTCCAAAGCGAATTTGCTCAATCGCCAGATAGCGCTCGGCGAGCTCCACCTCTTCAGCCAAACTCACCGAGTCACGCGCATCGTCCAGCACGTGGCGAAACAGCTCGGCCAGGTCTTCAAGAACCTGCTCGGCCCGTGGTGGGTCGGCGCGCACGAGGGTCAACGCCGTGTTCAAGGTGTTGAACAAGAAATGGGGCCGTATGCGCGACTGCAACTCGGCCAGTCGGGCTGCCGCCTGAGCCGGCCCCAGGCTGTCGGCCCGGATTTGCAACCACCCCGCCAAGGCCACCCCCAAGGCCGCTCCGGCACACAGGGAGGGCACCAAGGGTTGTTCGATCAAGGTGAGCAGGCCGGTTTGCCGGGCCGCCACCCAGCCCATGCCCGCACACAATCCCCCCAGACCACCCGCAGCCAGCCACTGGGCCGGCCGGGGCAAGGCCGACAGCGGCCGCCGCAGGGCACAGGCCACCAGCAACCACACCAACACGCTGGGCAAGGCCACCATGCCCACGAGGGCAGCGCGCACGAGCCAATCGAGCAGGCTGTGGCTGTTGAACATCGCGCCGACAGCCAAGGCGCCGTGCACCAACAACACCGCGCGCAAGACCACCCCCACATGACACACGTTGAACACGCGCGCGGCGTCCCGCAGCTCGCCCGCGGACGCAGGCACGCTGGGAGGCTCTGACCCAGAGATGCTGAAAGGGGCCGAGGCGGGTGTTGAGGCGGGGGTGGAGTCCAATGTGGGGTCGCGTTGAAAGCCCTGGCCCATCATAAAACGCTCTCTTGGAACAATGCTGACCTTGAATCGGTTTGCCTCGTTGCAAAAGCTCGAATGCTCGCCCAGGTGATCGGAACCTAGGCTGGATAGAATCGCCAGCTCGTTGTTATTTCAATCCAGACATCCATGCAAGGGCTCAGCCGATGTGGGTGCTACCCTGAGCTTGCCTGCCCCATGTCCAATCCACTCGACAACAAATCCCAAGCCTGGTCGGCACTGTTTTCTGAACCGATGAGTGAGCTGGTGCAACGGTACACGGCCAGCGTGTCGTTCGACCAGCGGCTTTGGCGGGCTGACATTGAGGGCAGTTTGGCGCACGCTGAGATGCTGGCGGCCCAAAACATCATCAGCGCCCAAGATTGGAGCGACATCCAGCGTGGCCTGGGCCAGATTGCCCAGGAGATTGAGTCGGGGCAATTTGTCTGGCAACTGGCGCTGGAGGATGTGCACCTCAATATTGAAGCGCGTCTGACACAGTTGGTGGGGGACGCTGGCAAACGGCTGCATACCGGCCGTTCGCGCAATGACCAGGTGGCCACCGATGTGCGGCTGTGGCTGCGTGACGAAATTCACATCCTGTTGGGCTTATTGGGTGAGTTGCAAAAAGCCCTGGTGGGGGCCGCCCAAATCCATGCCGATGTCGTGATGCCGGGTTTCACCCATTTGCAAGTGGCGCAGCCGGTGAGCTTTGGGCACCACCTGCTGGCCTATGTGGAGATGTTTTCCCGCGACGCCCAGCGCCTGGTGCAAATTCATGAGCGCACCAACCAGCTGCCTCTGGGGGCTGCCGCCCTGGCGGGCACCAGCTACCCATTGGACCGTGAACGTGTGGCCCGCACCCTGGGCATGGCCGGCGTGTGCCAAAACAGCCTCGACGCCGTGAGCGACCGTGATTTCGCCATCGAGTTCACAGCAGCCGCCAGTTTGTGCATGGTGCACTTCTCGCGCCTGAGTGAGGAGTTGGTGCTGTGGATGAGCCAGAACTTTGCGTTCATTGAGCTGCCCGACCGGTTTTGTACCGGCTCCAGCATCATGCCGCAGAAGAAAAACCCCGACGTGCCTGAGCTCGCGCGGGGCAAGACAGGCCGGGTGGTGGGCCACTTGATGGCTTTGCTGACCCTGATGAAAGGCCAGCCCCTGGCCTACAACAAGGACAATCAGGAAGACAAAGAGCCCTTGTTTGACACGGTCGACACGCTGAAAGACACGCTGCGTATTTTTTGCGAGATGGTGGGGGGCATTCGTGTCAAGGCGCAGGCGATGGAGCAGGCCGCCCGCAAGGGTTACGCCACAGCCACCGACCTGGCGGACTACCTGGTCAAAAAGGGCCTGCCGTTCCGTGATGCCCATGAGGTGGTGGCCCACGCGGTCAAGATGGCCTTGCAACAAGGTCTGGATCTGAGCGAGCTGCCCTTGACCACCCTGCAAGGCTTTCATCCGCAAATCGAGGACGATGTGTTCGAGGTGTTGAGCCTGCATGGCGCATTAAAGGCGCGCAGCACCCTGGGCGGCTCAGCGCCTGAGCAGGTGCGTTTGCAGATCGCCCGCCACCTCAAGCGCCTGGGCTGAGTTTAGCGACAGCCAAGAAGTACAACCCGGGGCCCTGAACTGGGGCGCCAAGGCCGCGCATTTCCGACCTTCTAGCATCCCCACCGCTGCATAGACTGCCCCCTACAAGGACGCTCGGGGTGTGTGGTGCGACCATTTTCAGCTTGGTTTCGAGGTTTCAAACGGCAACAGCCTGTGGCAAAGCGCCACGGCAATTGGCTGGGCGTACACCTGGGCACCGACAAAACCACGGCCGCCATCGTCACGCCAGCCGGCGCCAAAGGCAAGCCCTGCGTTCGCGCCTGCAGCGCCTTCCAGGGCGAGAGTGCCACGGCGCAGTTGTTGCAATGGCATAAAGGGCTGGCCCGCGGCCAGCGGGGCATGCCGACTTTGCTGCTAGAAGCCCATGACTATCAACTGATGGTGATGGACATGCCGCCTGTGGCCATGGAGGAGCGCCGCGAGGCCGTCCGCTGGCGCTTGCGCGACATGATTGACTTCCCCGCCGAGGACGTGGCCCTGGACTGTATTGAGATCCCCGCCACTGGTCTGGGGGAGGCGGCGACCAAATTGCTGACGCTGGTGTCCAAACGTGACATCGTCGCGCGGTGGATGCAGCGGTTTCAAGACGCCGACCAGCCGCTGTCGGCCATCGATATTCCTGAGCTGGCACTGCGCAATGTGTCGCTGCTGGCCGGTCAAGACACGGCCCACGCGTATTTGCATGTGGGCCTGGAAACGACGCGGCTGTTGATGTTGTGGCAAGGTGAGTTGTGTGCCTTTCGGCAGCTCGATATCCAAGCCGCCCAGTGGGCGCAGGCTGATCTCCTGGACCGCGCCGATCTGAGCGACCGGCTGGCGCTTGAAATTCAGCGCAGCGTCGATGCTTTCGCCCGCCAATACAACGTGGCCGACTTCACCAAGCTGTGGGTGTCGGGGGCCGGTGATGTGCAAGATCTGTGTGACGCGTTAACGCCCCTGGTGACCGTGCCCATCCAGGCGCTGCGGCTCAAGGAGTACGTGGACTGGTCTGCCGCGGACGACGTCACTGACCTGGGTCAGCGCATCGACTACACGTTGGCCGTGGGCGCCGCACTGCGCATCGAGGCTGAAGCATGAGCACCCAGCGAGCCGGCGCCCAGCAGGTGAACTTGGTTGACCCCAGCCTGCTGCGCGTACCGGAGCGTCTGAGTCGCAACACCCTGCTGTCGGTGATAGGCGTGGGCGCACTGCTGGTGAGCGTGCACGCCACGGTGGAGCAATATCAGCTCGGGCGCCAACTCAGCAGTGCCAGTGCCGGCACCGTCCCTGTGGCGGCGGCGGTGGCTGTTGAGGCTTCCGGCGTCGACGGGATGGCGCCCCATCTGTTGAGCATGCAAGAGCAAATCATGCGGGGCGAGACGCTGCGCTCGGCCTTGGCGCAAGGCGGTGACCTGCCAGACAACGCCGGGGGTGTTGTGAACGCCGTGATTCGGGCTTTGCCGGACACGATGTGGCTCACCGAGTTGCAGGTGCTGGGCGACAAGTCGGTGGTGATCTCGGGGGGCACGCTGGAGCGGCCGGCCTTGGCGGCCTTCGCGAAGAAACTGGAGGCCAACCCCACCCTGACGGGCACCCCCATCGCCATCATTCAACTGGAGCCGCGGGGCGGCCGGCAAGACACCGCGTCCAGCTCAGGGCAAGCACAGCCCGATCACGGCGAGGGTCAGGGCGAACCGACGACCGAGGCAGTCAAGGCCCCCACGCACTTCGCCTTCACGCTGGCCACGCGCTTGCAGAGTTCTTTGCCGGGGGGGCCGCGATGATCCTGCCTAAAGCGGTGCGTGGCGTCCTGGCCCAAATTGATGGCATGCCACAGCGCGAACGGTGGTCGGTATTGGCTGCGGTTTTGGCCTTGCTGGTCGGGGTCGAGCTGATGGTGGTGGTACCGATGCACAACAAGCGCTTGGCCCTGGCCGACATGGCCTCACTGGCGCTGCAAGAGGATGAGCGCCAAAAGCTCGCCGAGGTTGAAGCCCAGCGGCTTCAAGAAGAAGCGTTGAGCGAGCGACTCAAAGCCGCCAATGATGCCCTGCGCGCCATGGGCGTGAACGCTGACTTGGTGGGAACGCGCGGCGAGTCGCTGTCGTTCTTGCTGTCGAGCACTTTGCGTGACAGCGCGGTGCAGGTGGTGTCCCTGCGCGCCATGGAAGCCGAGGCCATGAGCCTGGCCCGCCCCGCAGATGAATCCGCCGACTCGCAAACGCCCCGGGTGCTGTTTCGCCATCGCTATGTGCTCACGCTGAGCGGCGAGGTGGACAGCGTGACCCAAGCGCTGGAGCAGTTGCAAGACTCGCTCAAGCCGCTGCGCCTGGAGCGTCTCAAGCTGCAAGGCAAGCCGGACGGCAGCGTGCTGGCAACGATTCACTGGGCCACGATTGGATTGGAGAAATCATGGCTCTCGCTTTGACGCTGCGTGGCAAGCCCAAGCCCTTGCCCTGGGCCTGGAGCTGTTGGGCCCTGTGGGCCGCCGCCAGCACGGTGGGGGCGGCCGGTGCAGCGGCGCCCTTCAAGGCCCCGCCCAGCCTGAACGCTGCCCCCCCAGTCATCGCCGCGCCGCCCGAGCCCACCGCCAGCGAAGTTGACGTCCTCAGAACGGGCCTGATGGGGCTGCGGCAGGGCCCCCACAGCGCCGCGCTGATCGATGGCGCCTGGGTCGATCTGGGCCAGACCGCCCGCGGCGCGCGTTTGGTGGCGATCACCCGCCAGGGAGCGCACCTGACCCACCCCGATGGTCGGCGTGAATTCCTGGCATTGAACCCCGACGCCCAGTGGACACCCCACACGGCACGCCTGAAAGAAGGACGGCCATGAACGCCTTGTTGCCCCCCCACTCAGCCCTGGCCGAGCGCCAGCCAGCCTCGCAGCGCCTGGTCGCCCTGGCGCTGGTCTTGAGCCTGTTGTGCTTGAGCGCCTGTGAAACCGGCCCCAAAGCGGGCACCACCCAAAGCGCCATTGCGAGCGAGCTGCAAAAAGCCCGCACGCAGTCAGCCACCCCAGCCGCCCTGCCCGACAGCGTCAGCCGCGCCCTGTTGCCACCGCTGTCACAAACACCCCTGCTGCAAGCCGCAGCGCCCGAGCAGCGTTTTGATCTGGCGGTGACCAACGCGCCGGCAGCCCAGGTATTTCAAGCGATTGCGTCCGGCTCGCGCTACAGCATGTTGCTGTCACCGAACTTGTCGGGCCTGGTGACGGTGTCTCTGAAAGAGGTGACGGTGCGCGAAGCGCTGGATGTGCTGCGCGAGTTGTATGGCTTTGAGTACCGCATTGACGGCACCAAGGTGTATGTGCAAGCCGCGGGCATGCAGACCAAGATGTTCCAAGTCGCCTACCCGGCGTCTCGGCGGGTGGGGCGCAGCGAGACGCGCGTGGTGTCGGGCTCGATTCAAGCCAATCAAAGCGGCTCGTCGGGAGGCGGCAGTGGCGGTAGTCCCAGCGGTGGTGGGGGGTCCAGCAGCGGCAGTGGCGGCGGCCCAGAGGGCAGCCAGGTGAGCACCAGCAGCGATGTGGAGTTTTGGAAAGAGCTGGATGCCTCGCTCAAGGCATTGGTCGGGACGGAAGGTGGCCGCCAGGTGGTGCTGTCTCAGCATTCTGGCGTGATCGTCGTGCGCGCCCTGCCCCGCGAGCTGCGCGAGGTGGAGCACTACCTGCGTGCGGCCAAGGTGTCCATCGAGCGTCAGGTGATGCTGGAGGCCAAAATCGTCGAGGTCGCGCTGAAGGATGGCTATGAGTCAGGCATCAACTGGGCGCATTTCACCGAGGCGGGCAATCATCGCTGGTCGGCCGGGGCCGACCCAGGCCGCATCAACGTGCCGGGCAGCATCGGGCGGCAATACGGCATTCAAACGGGCTCACCGACCACCGTGGTCGACCCCAGCACCTTGCCACCGACCGTCACGTCAACCACCCTGGGCCAACTGGTCTCTAGCCCCTTGGCCAACAGTGTGAACAACACCCTGGGTCTGGCCTTCACCAGCAACAGCTTCACCAGCCTGCTGGCGTTTTTGGAAACCCAGGGCTCGGTGCACGTGTTGTCCTCGCCCCGCGTGGCAGCCATCAACAACCAAAAAGCCGTGTTGCGGGTGGGCACGGATGATTTCTTCATCACCAACATTTCCACCACGACCACCAGCACCGCCTCGGGCAACGTGACCACACCCACCATCACCTTGCAGCCTTTCTTCTCGGGCATCTCACTCGACGTGACGCCACAGATCGATGACGAAGGCCAAGTCACGCTGCACATCCGCCCCTCGGTCAGCACCGTGACTGAGCGCTCCAAGGTCGTCAACCTGGGCACGCTGGGCAACTTCACGCTGCCCCTGGCCTCCAGCAACATCAACGAAACCGACACAGTGGTGCGCGTGCGCGATGGCGTGACGGTGGCCATTGGTGGCTTGATGCAGCAAAGCCAGTCGGAAGACGATGCGCGGGTGCCGTTTGCGGGCGATGCCCCCTTGATCGGCAACCTGTTCAAACGCAGCGCCCGCAACCTGCAAAAACGCGAGTTGGTGTTTTTGCTGCGCCCCACGGTCATCAAGGGCGACACCCAGTGGCAGTCTGATCTGGCCAGCGCTGAAGAGCGAATTCGCGGCATGGACACCCCCGTGCGCGAGCGACTGCCCGTCCCCACCCTCGGAAAGTAAGGCATGTACCTCGACCACTTTGGCTTGAAAGAATGGCCGTTTGGCATCACACCCGATGTCGATTTCACCTACCGTGCGCCCGCTCACGAAGACGCCCTGAGCATGCTGCACACGGCGCTCTCGACCGGCGAGGGGTTTGTGAAAATCACGGGCGAAGTGGGCACGGGCAAAACCCTGCTGTGCCGCACCCTGCTGGATTGCCTGGTCGGCCAAGCCATCACCGCTTACCTGCCCCACCCCAGGCTGCCCGCCCGCGCGATGTTGCGGGCACTGGGCAGCGAGCTGAAGTTCAAGCTGCCCCGCCAAGGACTGGAGGAGCACGCCTTGTATGCGGCCGTGCAAAGCGGTCTGTTGAAATTGGCGGAAAAGGGACTGCCGGTGGTGCTGTGCATTGATGAAGCCCAGGCCCTGCCGCCTGACACCCTGGAAGCCCTGCGCCTGCTGTCGAATCTGGAAACCGGCAAACGCAAGCTGTTGCAGATTGTGTTGTTCGGGCAACCTGAACTGGACCTGCTGCTGGCTGGGCCTGAGTTTCGCTCGCTGGTCAGTCGGCTGGCCTTCACGGCCCATCTGTCGCCCCTGGGCCGAGACGATTTTATTTACTACTTGCGCCACCGACTCACCATCGCCGGGTGGCGGGGTCACGAAGTGTTCAGCCCTGCAGCGCGCAGGCTGTTGTGGTGGGCCAGTGGCGGCGTGCCACGCAAGACCAACATCTTGGCGCACAAGTGCCTGATGCTCGCTTATGGCGAAGGCCGCCACAGCGTCGTCTGGCGCCACGCTGTGGCGGCCTGGCGTGACACCCAGCAGCGCCTGCGTCCCCCGGCCGCTGCGCGGCAAAGCGCGCTCCACCCCACCGAGGAGACCACCTCATGAGCGTCATCAACCAAGTGCTGCGTGACCTGGATGCCCGCGGTGCCGCTTTGGGCCCCGAACGCTACAACCCCTGGAGCCCCGATGCGGGCCGGCAAGCGCAAGAGGCGCGCTTCTTTGCCTACCCTACAGCACCAGCCCCACGTGCCCAGCACGACGCCCTGTGGCGTCGGCCTGTGACGGCCTTGTTGATGGCCTTGTTGCTGGTGATGCTGCTGGGAGCCCCTTGGTTGTCGCAGGTGATCGAGCGCGTCCGCACACCCGACGCCGAGCCCTTGGCACGCTCTGCCCAGCCAGCGCGCAAACCCGCCACAGTCTCGGACCCGTTGACGGCCGCGGCTTCTCCCTTCGCGCCGGGGCCCCTGTCGCGGACCCAACCGGCCAGCGCAGCGCCACGCCGGGCTGGTACCCCCAGCACCGACAATGCCACGCGCCCCAAACTGGCCAGCACGACGCGCCCTATTCAGACGGCGGCGAGCCCAGCCCTGTCCGTCGAAGACTTGGCGCCCCCCGCAGCCGGTCGCGCGCCGCTGGAACCCAGGCAGCGCCCCAGCGTGGCCACGGACACAGCCGCCAGATTGGCGGCACCGCCCAGCGGCGTCACACCAGCGCCCGACCTCGGGCCGAGCTCGCCCGCACTCGCGCTGCCAACGCCGGTGGCCACTGTCGAGAAAAAGGTGACCCCGTTGAATCCCCCGCAACGCGCCCAGTCCAGCTATGCCCAGGCGGTGGAATCGACCCAATCAGGCCGATCCATGCTGGCCCTGACACAAGCACAGGAAGCCCTGCGCCACCAGCCTGGCCACCAGCTGGCACGGCACCTGGCTGCTGTGCTGTTGCACGAAACAGCGCGCACCGACCAAGCCGTCGAACTGCTGCGCGAGGGCCTGAACCTCGACCCACGGGCTGACAAGCTGAGCCTGTTGTTGGCGCGCCTGCAAGCCCATCAAGGCACCCTGGATGCGGCGCTGCAAACGCTGGACCAACACCAACTGCACACCCTGGAGGCCGAGACGCTGCGCGGCGGCCTGTGGAGCCAGCTGCGTCAATACAAACAAGCCGCCAGCGCCTATGAGGCCGCTGTGCAAAAGCAACCCGGCCAGGTCACCTTGTGGCTGGGTTGGGGCGTGGCCTTGGAGGGGGATGGGCAAGGCAGCGCGGCCCGCCAAGCCTTCGCCCGCGCCCAAGCCATGGGCCTGCCTGACCCTGAGCTCAGTGCCTTCGTGGCACAACGACTCAAAGCACTGGAGTAAGCAACATGGACCGTCCAGCGGGTGCCGTCTTCAACCCCCAAAAGTTTCGCCTGGGTGAGGTGATGTTGAACCGCGGCATGATCGATGCCGCCCAGCTGCGCGATGCCCTGGAGCAACAACGCAAGACCGGCCGCAAACTCGGCCGCGTGCTGACCGATTTGAAGTTCGTCACCGAAGTTCAAATCTGCGAGGTGATCGCCGACCAGCTCAAAATCAGCTACGTCGACCTGTTCCAGCGCGAGCTCGATCCCGCCCTGGTGCGCCGCCTGCCCGAGGGCATGGCCCGGCGCTTCAGGGCCATCGTGCTGGCGCCGTTGCAAGGGGGCCTGGAGGTGGGCATGGTCGACCCGGCCGACATGATGGCCTATGACCAACTCGGTCGCACCTTGCAAACTACCGTCTACCCCGTGGTGGTGACCGAGGAGGCGCTGCTGGCCAAGATTGAGCGGGTCTATCAGCGCGGGGAGGAAATCAGCGGCCTGGCCAAAGAGGTGGTGGCCGATGTGGGCGAAGGGGTGCTCACCCTGTCCGCCTTGGATGGCGCTGAAGCGAGCGCGGAAGACGCCCCGATCGTGCGCTTGCTGCAGTCCATTTTTCAAGCGGCCGTGGCGCGTGACGTGTCCGACATCCACATCGAGCCCCAAGAGCGCAAGCTGCAAATTCGGTTTCGGATTGACGGCATGATGCAAATTCAAAGCACCCCCGACAGCCGCATTTCCGGCGCCGTGGTGCAACGCCTCAAGCTGATGTCGGCCCTCGACATCTCCGAGCGGCGACTGCCGCAAGACGGGCGCTTTCGCATGAAGGTGGGCGCCACCATGCTCGATGTGCGCATCTCCACCCTGCCCACGCAATATGGCGAAGCGGTGGTGATGCGCTTGCTGGTGCAGCACCCCGAGCGCATGCGCCTGGACGCGCTCAACATCCCTGCGCCCATTCTCAAACGCCTGCGCGCCACCTTGGGCGGCACCTCAGGCATGGTGCTGGTCACCGGCCCCACCGGCAGCGGCAAGACCACGACGTTGTATGCCGCGCTGGCCGAGCTCAACAACCCCGAGACCAAAATCATCACCGTCGAGGATCCGGTCGAGTACCGCATGCCGGGGCTCAATCAAGTGCAGGTGAACGACAAAGTCGACCTCACCTTTGCCCGCGTGCTGCGATCCTGCCTGCGACAAGACCCGGACGTGCTGTTGGTGGGCGAAATGCGCGACTTGGAGACCGCCGAGATTGGGCTGCGCGCCTCACTCACCGGCCACTTGGTGCTGTCCACCCTGCACACCAACGACGCTGCCAGCACGCCCCTGCGTTTGCGCGACATGGGCATCCCACCGTACATGGTGGCCCTGGGCCTGCGCCTGGTGGTTGCCCAACGCCTGGCGCGCGAAATTTGTGTGCATTGCCGCACGGCGTACACCCCGCTGCCCCACGAACACGAATGGCTGATCGACACGGGCGAGGGCGGCACTGACGCGGACACCGCCGTCTATCACCATGGCGTGGGTTGTGGCCACTGCCACGAAACGGGCTTCAAAGGCCGCGTCGCGGTGTACGAAATGCTGGAGATGACGCCGGAGTTGATGCACCTGGCCAACCAAGACAACCCCTCCGCCTTCAGCCAAGAAGCCCGACGTGCCTTTGCCGACTTCTCGTTGCGGCGCAGCGCCATGAACCTGGTGCGTGAAGGTCGCACCACGCTGTCCGAAGCCATGCGCATCAGCAGCCAGTTCTAGTCTCGCAAGTCTGTTCACGACCATGCCCCAATACGCCTACTACGGCCGCGACACTGCGCTGCAACCCATGCGCGGCGTGCTGGAGAGCACCAGCCCGAGCCAAGTGGCTGAAATCTTGACCAGCATGGGGATCACGCCGATCAAGATTGAGCCCCATGTGGCGCAGGTTGAAGCCAGCGAGACCCTGTCGCGCATGTTGGGCAAAAACATCGTGCGCGAGCAAGACCTCTTGCTTTTCGCGCGCCAGATGTACTCCCTGTTGCGTGCCGGCGTGCCCATTTTGCGGGCCCTGCAAGGCTTGCAAGAATCCTCACGCCACCCCGGCATGAAAAGCGTCTTGCTGGACCTTCGCCAATCGCTGGACTCGGGCCTGGACCTGTCTCAAGCCATGAACCGGCGCAACGATGTCTTCAACACCTTCTTTGTCTCGATGGTGCGAGTGGGTGAAGCCACGGGCCAATTGGCCCACATCTTTATCACCTTGCACGACCACATGGATTTTCAGCGCACCATCCGCGAGCAAGTCAAGGCCGCGCTGCGCTATCCCAAATTCGTGATGTTTGCCATGGCGGCCGCCATGGTGGTCATCAACATTTTCGTGATCCCCTCATTTGCCAAGGTATTTGCCAGCTTCAACGCCGAGCTGCCCCTGATGACGCGGATCTTGCTTGGCACCTCCAAGGCCATGCTCGTGGGCTGGCCCTACATGCTGGTGGGATTGATCGGCTTGTACATGGCCAACCGGAAGTTCCTGGCCACCCCGGTCGGGCGCCTGTTCTGGGACCGCAACAAATTGCGCCTGCCCGTGGTGGGCAAGTTGATCCGCAAAGGCTCACTGGCGCGGGCCTGCCGCAGCTTGGCCTTGGTGCTCAAAAGCGGCGTCTCACTGCTGGAAGGCTTGAGCCTGGCCGCCAACGTGGCTGAAAACGCCCACATCGAACAAGCCATTCGAGGCATGAGCGCCGGCATCGAGCGGGGCGAAAGCGTGCTGGCCGCCAGCTTGCGAGCGGACATCTTCACGCCCATCGTGCTGCAAATGATCATGGTCGGTGAAGAGTCCGGCACCCTGGACGAGATGCTGGAAGAGATCGGCCTCGTCTACCAGCGCGAGATGGAGTACGAGCTCAAAAGCATGTCGCAACAGATCGAGCCCATCTTGATTTTCGTCTTGGCCGGCATGGTCCTGGTGCTGGCACTGGGGGTGTTCATGCCCATGTGGGATCTGGGCAAAGCCGCCCTCAAGTGACAAATTCCTCCATTCCCCCCAAAAAAACAGCCCCAACGAGCCCAACCGCTTCAGCATTTCATCCACCCAGCCGATACACCGGGTCAAACCGCTGACGCTTTCATCCACTCACCTATTTCACACCAGGAGCTCGCCATGCGACATTCACAAAAAGGCTTCACGATGGTCGAATTGATCGTCGTGATCATTATTTTGGGCATTTTGGCCGCCGTGGCGCTACCCCGCTTCACGAACCTGCAGCGCGATGCGCGCATCTCCAAACTGAATGCAGCGCGCGGTGCCGTGGCCTCCGCCGCAGCCATGGTGTACGGGGCAGCCGTGGCCCGCCAAGGCCAGGTGCAGCCCGCTTGCCCCGCCAATGGCGTGGTACCCAACCTGAACGCTGTGGGCACCGGCACCGTGTGTACCCAAAACGGCACAGTCAACGTGACCCTGCTCTACCCCGCAGCCACACTGGCAGGCATCATCGCCTCGGCCGGTCTGGTTCAAGGCATTGGCGCGCCAACCGCAGCCACCCTGAACGCTGAAGGCTACGGCACAGCCGGTGGTGGTGCTGGCGCAGGCGCCGTGCTCACGGTCACCGTGATCGGCGGTGTGGCCGCCGCCACCTGCTCATTCACCTACACCGCGCCAACCGTGGCGGGTGCCGCCGCAGTGGTCAGTGCCATCAACGGCGCGGGCTGCTGATCGACAAGACGCCCAGTCAAACTGCGGAGTTGTCCCGATGAACTCGACCATGCGTGGCTTCACCATGGTCGAGTTGATCATTGTGATGATCGTTTTGGGCTTGCTGTCCGCCTTGGCCATGCCCCGCCTGATCGACAACAACACCCTGGAAGAGCGAGGCGCCCAATCCCAACTGCGGGGCATGCTGGTGCACGCCCGCCAACTGGCCATTGCCCAACAGCGCGATGTGTGCGCCCAGCTCACGCCTGCACGCGTGAGCCTGGTCTATGTTGTCGCCGGCAACTGCAGCGCCGCCACCCCCGTCAACGCGCCCGCTGGCAACTGCACGACGGCCCCTGCCTGCCCGTATGAAGTCATCGCCCCCAACCGCAGCAGCTTCAGTGGCTCCGACCTGCGCTTCAACACGCGCGGCCAGCCCGTCCCCAACGTGACGCAAATCATCACCATTGGCAGCCTGAGCCTGAGCATTCAAGCTGAAACCGGGTTGCCACTGTGAGCGCCTGCCGCCGCTTGAACACCCGCGTCGCCCACCCCGGCGCGCAAGGCGGCTTCACACTGATCGACCTGCTGGTGATGATCGTCCTGCTGGGCGTGGTGGGCGGGGCGATGACGGTTCTGTTCACCCGCTTGGCCGCGCAATCCAGCGACACCCTGCGGGCTCGTCAGGTGGTTGCGGTGGCCCAGGCGCTGCTCAACGAGGTGCGCATGATGCCCTTCACCTACTGCGACCCCGGTGATGCCCGCGTCACCCTCGCCACAGGCGCCTTTGTGGGGGGCACCGGCTGCAACGCCACGGTCGAAGCCGTCGGGGCCGAGCCCGGCGAGACGCGCATCTCAGTCGTCAACCGCTTTGACAACGTCAGCGACTACAACAACTGGGTTCAACCCGGCCCCAGCTGCCCGGCGGGTCTGTGTGACATCAACGGCATCCTGCTCAATGGCCCTGGGAGCCCCTTGCAGGGGTGCAGCACCCGCGTGACCACCACGCCGCAAGCCATGCCTGCCGTGGCCGCACTCGACGCCAACGCGCGCCCCCAATCACTGCGCATCACCGTGCGGGTGAGCTGCCCCAACATCAACGATCTGGTGCTCGACGGCATCCGAATGCGCCATGCGCCCAATCGCAGCTGAACACACGCCCCACGCTGCGGCGGGCTTCACTCTGGTGGAGCTGATCGTCTCCATCGCGCTGATTGGGCTGCTGTCCATGGCGGCCATCCCCCTGCTCAAACTGCCCCTGGAAGGCTGGATGGACGCCACCCGCCGAGCCACCCTGAGCACCGAGCTCGACATCGTCCACGCCAAGCTGCGCGACGACTTGGCCCTGGCCATGCCCGGAAGCGTGAGGACGCAAACCGTCGGTGGGCGCGTGTTGCTGGAGTATCTGGAGGTGCGTGCCAGCGGGCGCTACCGCGCCATCCCGCCCTCGGGGGCCTCCCTGTGCCCCGCCACCTGCAGCGCCGTCGGCGCCAACGACGTCCTCGAGGCGAGCTGCCCTGAAACCTGCTTCGTCAACCTCAGCCCGTGGGACACCGCCCCGCCGACGCTGGGTGCCAACGACTGGGTGGTGGTCAACCCCACGGGACTGATCAGCCCCTACCTGGCGGGCGCCGCGGGCATCCGCTCGCAGGCCGTGGCCGTCAATGTCAACGGCCGGGTCGACCTGGCACCGCACACCTTCACCACCCTGTCGCCCCGCCGACGCTTCTACATCGTCAGCGGCCCCGTCACCTACGAATGCAACCCGGCCACCCGCCAGCTTGTCCGCTACAGCAACTATCCCATCACCGCCGTGCAGCCAGCCGCATTTGCCGGCACCGTTGGTGCCATTGTGTCCAACCGGGTTCAAGCCTGCGTGAACTCGCTCAGGTACCAAGCAGCCGGAGGCAACGGCCAAGGCGGCATCGTGAACGTGCTGTTGCGGCTGGGCGCCGCCTTGGGCGAGCCCGCCTCCTCCGAGGTCGCCGACATGCAAGCCAGTTTTGCAGTCAGCGAGGTTCCGTGATGCGCCCGCCCGCACGGCGCCCCCAAGGGGCCTCCAGCCTGCTGGTCATTGCCGTGCTGGTGCTGCTGGGCAGTCTGAGCGTGTACGTGCTGGGCCTGGTCAGCAGTGTGAGCAGCGGCTACGCGATGGAAGTCAACCTCACCCGGGCCGAGCAAGCTGCCCTGTCAGGGCTCGAGTGGGGTCGCTACCGGATGATGCAAAACAACGCCCCCTGCACGCCCACCCAAAACGTGGCGCTGCCTGGCTCGCTGGCCCCGTACACCGTGACCCTGCGCTGCGTCACTGGCGGTGCCGACCTCGGCCCACCGGCCAGCGTCATCCAATACCGGCTCACAGCCACCGCCTGCAACGTTCCCTTGGGTGGCAACTGCCCCAACACCAGCGCCAACCCGGGATCAGACTATGTGGCGCGCAGCGTCAGCGCCTTGGTCGACCGATAGTCAAGGCCTACGGCAACCGCCCTCTCAAGGCCACCAGCGGGGGCATAAAGAGGTGACAGACACTGGCGCCCATCACCGAGGCCATGATCAAACCCAGCAACGGGATGAAACCCGAGATCGCCCTGTGCAGCTTGCGGTGGCGTGTGGGCGATGCGATGACGATTTGCCTCACCTCATCAACCCAATATTCACCTGCGTGGAGGCATATCGTTCGAAGTCATGCCCCTCCCTCACAAGAAGCTGCAACAACTTGGGGTGGAATGCGCTTTGGCGGCCTTGATGTGGCCAACACCTGCGGTGGCTACCCTGGCATTGCAGCCCAACTCTGGGTCCAAGCCCAGGGTGTTCCAGAAGAGCGACTTCAGGCCACCGCGAGGTGGCCTTTTTCGGGTGCGCCCAGCGCATGAGCCCGCACTGCAAAGGCTGCTGCCACGACCCCGCGCAACGTTTTCACGCCTGCGTTCCTGCAGCTGGCAAGCGCGCCACCAGCAACACGTTGGCAAACGGCGTGCCTTGGCTCATGGGATGGACTTGCACGTCAAAGCCCAGGGCTTGCAATAGCCTGATCCACGCTGGCAGGGGACGCGCGAAGGTAGGCGCCGCGCGATGACCCCGGATGCGCGTGATCCAGTGGTCGGTCCATTGACTGATCCGAAACCCCCAGCTTTGATCGGCGTCGCCCACCCGCAAGAGCAAACGTCCACCGTCAGTCAGCTTGGCGCGAACACCCGCCAGTAATGCCGCCTGCGCCTCATGGTCGACATAATGCAACACGTCCAAGATCACCGCCACATCACATGCCGGCAGGGTTGTCGTGCACATGTCGCCTTGCACAAAGACCGGCGCTGGCGACCAACGCTGGGTGGCAGCGCGCGCGCGGGCGACATCGCGCGGCATCAACTCAATGCCAAGGTATTGAATGTCCGCAGGACGAAGGAGGCTCTGTGGCCAAGCGCCGGAGGCATCAGGCACACCTGCCACGGCACGCAGCAGGCTGGCCAGCAGACCCTGGCCACAGCCCATGTCCACCACACGGCTGCCAGGCGGCACGTGAGACTGCTCAATCAAGGCGCGAAAGACTGGGTCGAGACTGAGCTTTCCGCGGGCGAAGTACCACGCGAAGCGCCCGGCCTGCCGGTAGGGTGCACTGGCCTGATCGATCAGACAGCGCCAAAGTGAGTCGGGCAAGGCCACACGTGTCATAAATACTCCTCAAGATGCACGGCCCGGGGTCTGGGCCTTTGGTGCGCGCGGTCGATGATCCGTAGGGGGGACATTGGACAAAGCACTGCCGCATCGCTGGTCCAAGGCCGTAGGCCCATGAACCTTCATTTTAAGGCCGGCATTGCTTCTCCTTGTGGGCAAAGGCCCACTGCGTCGTCCTCCTTGCAGGGCGCGCCCGCACTTGCAAGCGCGGGTCGTTCCGCAGGCGCACAGCAGGCTGTCCGAAAGCCCTGCTACACCCTTGCCAGCCACCTCCAGCGCAGCCCCCTCGGGCGCGTCCAACTGCTGTTTCTAAAGGATTGAAAATTTCAGCTTGTGGAGGTGGTCGCAATTTGCGACCACCTCGGAATTCTCGACCTGGGTAGCTTGAAGAGGCAGTCACCGGGAGTCCACGATACTGAAGAGATGGCCTGAGCGAACCCCAATAGACTCTAGGGCCTGTTCGGAAACTCTTCGTCGGGCAGCACTGGGTCTATTGGAGTGGGCTGCAAGGCGCAAAGCACAGCAATACCGGTCGGTATTGCGAGCATTTGCTACAAAGCAGACCGCTTCAAGAGGCCGTTTGCTGCCTGGCGAGGAGTTTCCGAACAGGCCCTAAACTTCCCACCCATGCAACACCGCCGCCCAGGCACCGGTCACGTTAGCCGAAACGAGCGGTCATATTCGCCGAAATACGCAGTACCGGCTCACAGCCACGCCCTGCAACGTCCCCCTGGGCGGCAACTGCCCCAACACCGGCGCCAACCCGGGACAGACTACGTCGCGCGCAGCGTCAGCGCCTGGGTCGACCGATAGGCAAGGCCTACGCCAGCCGCCCTCTCAAGGCCACCAGAGCGGGCATAAAGAGGTGACAGACACTGGCGCCCATCACCGAGGCCATGATCAAACCCACCAACGGGATCATCATCATGAGTTGCATCATCAGCCCCAGACACAGCATCGCGCCACGGTGAGCAGGCACCAGCGCTTGACGCTCCTCCAGCGTGGCGACACCATCCAAGGCGTCGTTGACCAGACTGCGAATATTCAGGTAAGCCAACAAGGCCAAATGAGTCAAAGGCCCCACCACCGGGATCAGCCACAAGGGCAAGCCCAGCACCAACACCCCCAAGAGTTTGAGGGTGGTCAAAATGTTGAAACGCAAACTCCCCTCCCCGCCCAACTTCAAACTCGGATAGCGCAACAAACACTGACGCTGAACCAAGGGCATCAAAAACAGCTCCAGCAAAATTTGCATGCTCAGCATGACCAGCAAGGCGAAAGCGGCCAGAGAAATCAGCAACGCCACCAGCCACGACAAGCCCTGCGTCACACCGCCCCAGATCGTGGCCCACCAGCCCACCTGCGCCACCGGCGCCTCGCTCGCCGCGGCAGCGCCTGAGAAAAACCAATGCGCGGCCACTTGCGCCATCTGCCAGATCTCGGTCGACCACACCATAAAGACCAACAGCCACAAACCACCGGCGCCCACAGCCACCCCGATCGACAACATCAGCAATTGCGGCCGCAAGCCGTCCTTGAGGCCCAGCGACGCCGCACTCGCAGCCTGAGAGACAGGCCCCGCCGGCACGACCATAGAAGATGAATTCACGATGACTGCACTCCGTTCAAGTTGGCCAGACTCCGCATGAGCCGCAGGCGCATCCGCATCCGCATCCTAATGCCTGTTTAGCCCCGGGGGGCGGCGGAACAAAACCCCACTGGTACCCCGTCCCAGTGAATTTAAAAGGTTGAATTCTTGCGGGGCGGCCGATGGCGACGTACACAGGCTGCTGATAGGGGTAGGAAAGGGCTCTCACCCTCCCCTCCCTCCGAACCGTGCGTGCAGTTCTCCCGCACACGGCTCTCCAGTTGGTGGTTTCTCATCGAGATGGGCTCGCTTGCCGTCGGGCTTCGACCATG
>JANMGB010000001.1:0-10170 GCA_031374415.1 Burkholderiales bacterium | reverse complement strand
GGCAAGCCGCTGTCAGATTCAGGCGCCAAGGCGCGCTTCTATCACGCGGTCAGGGAGGCCAGCCTGGCCCATGTGCTCAAGGTGGACCTCAAGGCCGACGCCTTCACCTATAGCTTGGACGAAGACCGGCTGCGCTACCTGGAGCTGCTCGATGGCAAGCTACTTCTGGTGACCAACACCCTTGGGCCGGCCGAGCAAGTCGTTCAACGCTACAAGTCCTTGGCCGATATCGAGCGGGGTTTCCGCGTGCTCAAGTCCGATATCGAAATCGGCCCTGTTTATCACCGGCTACCCAAGCGCATCCGCGCACATTCGCTGGTGTGCTTTATCGCCTTGGTGATCTACCGCGTCATGCGCATGCGTTTGAAAGCCAGCCACCGCGAAGAGTCGCCCAGCCGGCTTTTGGAGCAACTGCGCCGCATTCATCAACAAACCGTGCAGACCTCTGACGGCCAGACTTTGACTGGGCTGACCGAGATGGGTCCCCTGCAAAAATCACTCTTCAAAGCCATCAACATCCCCACACCAACCCCAGCCAACCTCGCCAAACCCCGTTTGTAGTCTGCACTTTTTGATTCACTTCTATATGAATCAATCACTTAGGCGCCGTAAGTGTCGAACTCGGGGAGCTCCGCCAGCAGCAGCGTGCCGGAACATTGAGCACCGATTAGCTGGCGTCCAGTGTCTAACTTGAGCTTCGCCATCAGCTCATGGCTATTGACGATCTCACGGGTTTGAATGCCACTTCCGATGATCGCCGCATCCACCGCGCAGGCTTCGGCCAGCGTTGACTGTGCATACACGGTGACGCCGCTCGTCCCCCGAGGCCGATGTCCTTTGCTTGGTGTCCCTGTGCCAGGGGCCTAGTGTCGTTTCAAGCGTCAATTGTCGGATGCTCGCTGGCTGATGGGGGGGGGTACATCCGGCTCAAGCTCTCTTTCAAACCGCCGATATCTGGGCCTGGGACTGGAGATTTCCGCAATGCTGCTTCGATTTGAGATGTTGCCCGACGTGCAACGCCTGAAACACCACACTGAGAGGCAGCCATGACACGCATGATCTACCCTGACGTCAATGAGTGCCGAGCGCTGATCATTGACAGCAACCCCACCTCACGCAGCATTTTGGCTGACATGTTGCGCCAAATGGGGGTTGTCCATGTTGTGCAAACCAGTCGTGTGCTGGATGGACGAAAAGCCCTTGAAGGGCGAGTATTTGACATCGTTCTCTGTGACTACCACTTTGACAATTCGCCGATCTCGGGCCAAGACCTGCTTGATGAGCTGCGCCGCGCTCAGTTGTTGCCTTACTCCACCGTGTTTCTCATGGTGACTGGCGAGGCGTCTTATGCCAAGGTCGCAGAAGCGGCCGAAGCAGCCCTCGACAGCTACCTGCTCAAGCCCCACACGGCCGCGGCGCTGGAGCAACGATTGATCCAAGCGCGTCACCGCAAGCGCGTCCTGGGTAGCATCTTCGAAGCGATCGAAAAGTCAGACTTTGCTACCGCAGCCAACTTGTGTTCAGCGCGATTTGCGCGCCGTGGCGAATACTGGCTTTATGCCGCGCGCATTGGTGCCGAGCTCTACATCCGCATGGGCCAACACGGCCAAGCGCGCGAGCTGTATGAGGCCGTGCAGGCCACCAAAGCGCTCCCATGGGCCAAGCTAGGCCTGGCGCGCACCGAGTATGAAGAAGGCCAGTTGCCACAAGCCAAGCGCACCCTCGAGAGTCTCATCAGCGAACAACCGACTTACGCTGATGCCTACGACGTGATGGGCAGGGTTCAACTCGAACAGGGCGATTTGGCCGGCGCACTCGAAACCTATCGCAACGCCACCAACATCACGCCCCACAGCATCACTCGCCTGCAAAAGCAAGGCATGCTGGCTTTCTACAGCGACCAGGCTGACGAAGCCATCGACACTTTGGAGCGTTGCGTGCGGGCCGGTATCAGCTCCAAGATGTTCGACTGTCAAACTTTGGTTTTGCTGTGCCTGCTTCACTTCGACAAGCGAGACACCAAAAGCTTCAACCGAGCCTATGACAATCTCGCCCAGGTAGCCGAGCGGGCAGCGAACAGCACCCGCCTGCAACGCTTCGCCCTGCTGAGCACGGTATTCAAGGCGCTCAATGAACGCCAGATAAGTGACTGTGTGAGCAATGTCAAAGCGCTGGTCAGCGACATGCGCAGCGAAACTTTCGACTTTGAGGCGGCCACCAATTTGTTGGCGGTCTTGGCCCGACTGCGCAACACCGAGATCCAACTGGACGACGATGAAAGCTGGGTCACGACGCTGGCCAACCGCTTCTGTGTCTCGAAAGCTGCCACGGAAATGTTGTGCCGCGCGGCCAACGGCCATGAGCCCTATACCGAGGTCATCCGCAATGGTCAAAACAGCATCAGCAGCATGGCAGAAAAAGCGATGACGCACAGCGTCACGGGCTCACCCGCGGAGGCGGTGAAAGCCCTGATGGTCAAAGGCTCAGAAACGCTGAATGCCAAGCTGATCGAGCTAGCGGGCCTGGTTCTCACCCGACACGCCGCCAAAATTGCCGGCTTTCAAGACATGAGCCAGATGATCAACGACCTGAAAACCAAGTACTGCACCCAGGGCACCCAAGTGAACCTGGGCCACACAGGTGGGCGCGCTGCTGGCGGCTTGAACTTGAGAACCTGAGAGCCTGCCCCCGCTCAAGAGATGAACGACTGGACGGCGCCGACCACGCGGGCCCCATCGTAAATGGCAATCGAACGGCACTGTATATGCCCGATCACACGCGCCGACTGCGCCAACACCACCAACCCGCTGCAGCGAATGGCCAATTCATTGGGCGCCACCACCACCGTGCCCGCCAAGATGACCATCTCAGCACTCTTGATGTGGCCGTTCAACACGGCGTTTGCTTCAACATAGACCAAGCCTGAGGCACTGACGCTGCCCGACAGCTCGCCCTGAATTTGAATGGCGTGGCACACCAAATCGCCAGACATGGTGGCCGCCGCTGGAACGACGGAGGTCTCGGTGCGTTCAGCGCGGTTCAGCGCCTCAGTCACGCATTGACGCACGCGCAGATCATCGGCCGTCAGGGGACTGCGCGCCACGTCATGGCGCGCCCCCGCTGAGACAAAGCGAGCGGCTTGCGGCCTGGTGGCAGGGGCCATGGAGGGCTCGTTAGCCCAGAGATCTTCTTCGTAAGGTGGCGGGGCTGGAATCATTTCCACCCCAGGTTCCTCGGAGCGAACACGGTAAACCACCGGCGCCCCCGGAATGTCAAGACTCAAGTCCAGCTTATGCATGATGTCTTTCAGCGAATCAGACGATGTCTAAAAGACTGTCGTACTTGGGGGCGTCCGCGGCGATCTGCCCGGGCCGGACCAGTTTTCGCTTTGACACTCCGAGCCCGACAGGCCTCTTAGAGAAGGCCCCCTGCCTCAGACAATGCATGAAAGGCGCCTTCAGAACACAATCCCGCGATTCTAGGGCCTCTCTTGAGTTGAATCGTCGCTGCGGGGACTCAGACCCCTTGAGTGAGGGGCTGCGTCACTCGCATGTCTGCATGGCGGCTGGACATCATTCCATACAGGCCCAAGCCTACGCAAAGGACAGCGACCACCAGGCCACCCATCATCCAGCGCGCCGATGAAGAGCGCTTGAAGAACCTCAGCCACTCTTCCCCCTGACGCGGTGCCGCGACCTCGGGAATTGGCACCCGGCCCCAAGACTGATTCGTACTGGAGTACACAATCACGCTGCCCGCGGTGGGTGATCCAGAGTACGCCAAGGTACCGAGGCGGAGTCCAGCCCCCATGCCGCCTCTCGCTGCTGCTTCTTGGATCATGCCAATACCCCTGAAGCCGCGCGCTTAGCGGGGGGGATACTCAAGGGCCACCGCACCCCTCGTACCAACACAGAATGGAAAGCCGCGAGCAGTCGTAACCCATTGGAAACGAGGTGGGAAGGATAAGACGTCATCAGATGCTTTCAGAAAGTAAGTAGGAGGAGGGATGAGGGGGATGGAGGATTCGGGGGTAGGCGACATCGGGGGTTGCGTTTCGGTGGCCCTCAAGCCGCCAAGCGAAAGCTGTCCGATTCAGTCGACTCAAGGTAGTTTCTCCAGCGTCGCTTGTGCCCCAATTTTTTGCGGTACACCAGGCAACAGGCTGGACAATCCAACGGCCCCAAGCGATCCTCGTTTGAAAGGTGCACGACGCCACACTCAGCGCAATGATTGAAGCGAACAACGTCTTGGCACTGAACAGCGCCAAACACATCTTTCAAGAGCCTGGGCAAACTCAGCGCAGCATCAGGGGCGTGGTAGCGCACGTGAAAGTCAAAGGCCTCCACCAGCGCTCGCAATGGATCTAGGCCCAAAGTAATCAGGGTCCGCTGTTGGAGCAACACCACCGTGGCATGCATGCGGCGGGTGGCGCTGGCCCAGATTTGCAGAGCGTCGCGCACGTCCTTGGCTTTTGGAAACAACTCACCCTGCAAGCGCTCAATTTGCAACGCCCGCACACCCCGGCCTGGCAGGCAACGCTCAATGTCACTCGGCTTGACGCGATACGTGAGCATCTGCACGACCAGCTTGCCATCAATCGGGTTGAGCAAAATCGCGGGAGCCTTGCCAGTTCGCTTGGGCTGCGACGTTGCCTCGCCAAACGGAGTGGCTTGCCGCAACGACTGTGCCTTGGCATCCTGCGTCAGAACAGAGAACTCGCTGGCGCAAACTGACGTCATCGCGATCAAGCCCCGCAGGGCAGCCACAGCGGGCTTGCCATCGCACGTGATGAAAAAGCGATCCAGCATGGCGTGGCTCAAACGGGCCTCAATCAGAGGACGCCCGGGGTTACCTGCGACGTCCAGCAAGGTCGCACAGGCCGCTCCTTGCACCAGTTGGAGCAAGCTCAGGTTGCTCACGCCACAAACCAGGGCCGCCTGAACAGGCTCACTGGCGTAACGCACCAACATGCCCACCACCAGTCGATTCAAACGCGCCACGATGTGGCGATAGGGCTCCAGCTCGGCGGCAAACATGGGCGACTGCTGTGACAACATTCGGCGTACATCCATTGGCGACAAAGAAAAACGCCACAGCGGCGCCGGCGTGGTGGCCAAATCAAGCAACACGTCGCGATCAGCAGCCAAACCTGCTGTTCCCTCAGCCATATCACGAATGCGCTCCACCAAGGTGCGGGGAAGCTCAAACAGGTCAGCACAGTGTTGAACGTTGACCGCGGCGACCTCCGCGATGCTCAAGATCAACTCCTCGTTCAACAGCTTTTGATCCGTGAGAATAGCCGAGCCTGCCTGGTCTGTCATGGTGTCTTCCCTGAGTCGAACGTCAGAATGCAATCGCAACAAAATTCCATAACGCCACGCCCCAAAGTGCAGCCTCTGAAATCTCGTTGCTTGGTTGAACTATAACGCAACACTTTAGCGATGTGCAACGATTTTTTTGCAATGCACAGCACCTCTTATTGGATATCGTTGCGAAAAGTGACGAAAATGCGCGTCTGAAGCTCGCTGCCAAAAAAGCAGCAAACATTCGACCGACCTCAAGGTCGGTGTGTAGGCTGTTGGAAGGGGTTTGCATCCCCTACCTTTGAGCCGCCCCTTCGGGGCTCTCCGGCCTGAAGGCCGGGGTTTCAGACCTATTTCAGTTTTTTGATGAACACTTTTTCCGAAGCAACGCCCCACCTTCATGCCGACCTCGATGACGACGAGGACGACCGGGTCTCCCAGCGCGTGCGCGAGTTACTGAGCAAGCGAGGCGTTGCAATTCATAAACAGGGCTCAGAACTGAGTACCTTCTTGGGTGTGGCCCGCAGCACCATTCACCGCAAGTTCAAAAGCGGTGGGTGGTCAGCGGCCGAGTTGCGCGCCATTGCCGAGCAGTGGCGGGGTCGCGTTGAAGACCTGCTCGGCGACAGCCATGAGGCGGCTGCGCAGGGCGGCGAAGTCCTGGCAAAGGTCTTCATCAATGGCATGCCCACCAGCGCCTACTTGACCCTGGGGCCCGTCCTGGAGCTCGGTGACGGGTGTGACCTGGTGGCCGTGAATCCCAACGGCGAGTGGGCGGTTTATGTGGGGGGCACTGAGCCCACCGACACCCCCCGTTACAGCATCCGCAAGCTGAGCTTCAGTGCCCTGCCCCGCCTGAAAATTGCTTTGCTAGAAGACGACAAGCTCGCCGCCGATGCCTTGGCCGAGGATCTGATGGAGCTCGGCGGCGTGGTCGTGCACAAGTTCTACCGATCTGAAGAATTGCTCAGTGCCCTTGCGCAGCGACGCTATGACGCCTATGTGATCGATTGGCTGCTGGGCGGCGGGGAGACGGCCGAGGCCACCATCCTCACCCTGCGTGAACAGCAAAAAACAGCGCCCATCGTGGTCACCACAGGTGCCATGGCACTTCAGGCAGACGCCGAGCAACAGCTCATTCCGTTTTGTGAGCGCCACCGCGTGGGCATCATCGAGAAAAAATTCCGGGCCGCCGTGCTGCTTGCCCACTTGCGGCGCGACTTGGCGGCTCGCTTGTAAAGCCGGCAACGCTATCGTTACGGCGTCGCGGATGACTCGCGCGCGGCCTCTGCGGCACTCAACGCATCACTGACCTGCTGGGCGTCCAGAGGCTTGTCGATCTGTGTGTTGAACAACACCGCGGCGCGGGCATCTGGCTCATGAAACGCTGACATTCGAATCAGGTAGGCGCCCACATTCGGCCCTGGTCCTTGGCGAATTTTCTCAGCCACGTCAATGCCAGAAATGTCAGGCAGCTGCACATCACAAAACACCGCCATGAACGACCGAGCCTGGGCCTCTTGCAAGGCCGTTCGCCCATTCGGGACCTCGACCGCTTCGTAACCCTGTGCACGCACAACGTCAGCGATCGAGTGCCGAATGCCGGCGTCATCGTCCACCACCAAAACGGGTTGCGGTAAGCCCCTGCGTGGCAGTTTCGGCAAGTCAGTCACCATCTGTGAGCTCACAGGAACTTCCACCCTGAAGCGAACCCCCTGCCCCAACTCGCTCTGCAACTCGATTCGGCCGTGCAACATATCGACCAAACTGCGCACCACGGCCAGCCCCAAGCCACTGCCTACTGCCAAGTGCGTCGAGTCCTTGATGCGATAAAACGGGTCAAATACATGGTCCAGCTGATCAGGTGAAATGCCCACCCCGGAGTCAGTGAACTCCACCCGCAACACATCGTCCTTGAGCTCTGCTTGCAAAGTGATGCCCCCGCGCTCCGTGTATTTGATGGCATTGGTGAGAATGTTCTCTAAGATCTGCCGAATGCGAGTCGGATCTGAAAACACACGCTGCGTCAGTTCGGGCGCGGGCTCCCAGTGCAAATCCAGCCCTTTGTCTTGCAAGGCCTCGGCATAGTCGTCCACCAACATCGTCAACAATCGCATGGGCGTGAAGGCACGCACGCGCAACTCCAGCTGCCCGACCGAGAGCTTGGCAAAATCAACGATGTCGCTCATGCGGCTGCGCAAAATCCGGCTGCTCTCTTTGAGGCGAACGAAGGTCGGATCGGACACGTCGACACGCCCTCGACTCTCAATCAAGCCCAGCGTGCTGAGCATGGTTTGCAACGGGGTCAACAACTCATGGCTCAACATGCCTAAAAATTTGGCTTTGTCTTGGCTGGCCGCTACGGCCTCGCGCTGAGCGGTCTGGGCTTGGTCGCGCAGGGTATCGGCCACCGCCCGCGTCATGCGCTCTCGCTGCGCTACACCCACCCAATGCGCGACAAAGCCTGCCGCCATGGCCACCAAGACGCACATCAACAGCGCCATGGCCCAGACCTGACGACAAAGCTCGGCCAGCGCCTGCTCAACGGTCGCGGCAGTGCGCGCATCAGCATGAGCCTGCGCCAAGAGTGACGTCAACTTTGCCAACCCCGGCAACACATCACCGACCCACAGCCGGAGCAAGGCCAACACCAAAAGGCCCAACAACAAGGCCAATGCAAACACAAAACCAGGCCACAGGCCCCGCTGCCCCAAATGATTAAATTGCCGCTTGAACATAGGTCATGAAAAAAAGTAGCGTTGACTCACTTACGGGCCCCAACCCCAGCAAAGCGACAACCCTCAATGGGGCCACTGTTGTCTACCGCGATCATGCCGCCAACCTGACCCGACCCCTTTGATTTCGCGCTGCAGTGGCCAAATCCCCAAGCCGGCCACCTGGGATCGGCATGGAATAATGCAAGAAGTTGTGCGAGTACCGTGTTTGGATTGTTCACTTGTTGGGACCTGTTGTGAAAGTAGTCGTGCGTCAGAACATGGCCAGTTGGGGTGAGCTGCAAGGCACAAGGCGCAGCAATACCAGGCGGTATTGCGAGCATTTGCAACGCCGCAGATTGCTTCAAGAGGCCGCTTCATGGCTGGCGAGGACTGCTCCGAAAGACGCCCCATGCGTTGGTAAATCATGCCCAAGGGGCCACGCCTTATGCCAGACAAGACACTCTCAGCCCCGGCATGACCGCCCCCGAGCACTGCGCCAACCCGCGCGATGAAACCATAGACCTAGACCACCATGACCTCTCAACCCGTCGTACCCTCAGACCCCCGCTACAGCATTGGGGCCGCAATCAGGCATGCCTTGGTCTACGCAACCTCGATCACCGACATCATGATCCACGAGGGGCGAGCCATCATGGTCAAATCGGCCAGTGGCACCAAACCCCTGCATGAACTGTTTCCGCATTCCATTCCTGACTTTGCGGTGACCAAGGAACAAATCGTTCACTACCTGGCAGGCTACGTTGAGGGCGACGCGCGCCACACCAACGTTCAACAGTACTGGAACGAGCGGCTCAAGCCGATCCTGCAAAGCCGCCGATCAGCCAATTTTCGCCTCGAGGGGCGTGGGTCATACTCACTGCGCTACTCGCTGTTCTTGCAAGGCGGTGGCGACCTCGGCTTGGTCATGCGCATCACACCGACCAAAATCACACCGCTGAACGAGCTCTCCCTACCGCCCAATTTGCTGCAAACCTTGACCGAAGCCACGACGGGCTTCATTGCCATCACGGGCCCCAGCGGCAGTGGCAAAACCGCCACCGCCATGTCGATCCTGGACTGGCACAACACCCGCCACTCAGGCCACATCGTTACCATCGAAGACCCGGTTGAAGTCAAGCTCCAGGCGAAAAAGAGCATCGTCACCCAACGCGAGGTCGGTTTTGACGTGGTGAGTTTTGCGGAAGGGATGCGCGAGGCGCTGCGCATGAGCCCCGACGTGATGCTGACCTCCGAAATCCGCGATGCCGAAACAGCAGAGCAAGCCATCCAGGGGGGTGAGTCAGGCTCGCTGATGCTGGCCACAATGCATGGAAAATCGGTCGCAGGCACCTTGCGCAAAATCTTGAGCTACACCGGTGCCAATGCCTCCGTCATGCGATCAGTATTGGCTGGGAGCTTGTTGGCCGTGATCCGGCAAGCCTTGGTGCCCGCTCTCAAGGGCGACCGCTACTACATGACCGCCGACGTCATTTTCAACACCGGCTCGGTCACAAGATTCATCGAGACGGGTGACTGGATTGGCCTGGAAAGCGCCATCCGCGACGAGAAGCTGCCCGCCAGCGAATACATCAGCATGAATTTGCGGCTGGCTGAGTTGGTCAAACGAGGCGAAGTCGATCCAGGCGAAGCTCTGCGTGAGACCTCGGACTTGCCTGGGTTGAGGAAGCGGCTGCCGAAAGGGGGCTGATTGTCCCCCCAAGGGAGGTGCACTCAGCGCGAGGCCGTACCCACCCCACGCGGCAACGGCCCAGGTGTGCCGAAAATGAACAGCTGACGGCGCGGGTTAAGGGCTGGGTATCGCCGCAGACCACGGACCTGCGGCTTCGTTCACGAAGAATCACAAAGACTTCGAACCCAAACGGATGACTTGCGGAAACAATGCGTAACGCTTGTAGCGCGACCTCAGGGTTGCGCTGTTTTGAATCGCATTGTCAAACAGTAGTCCATGCCAAGTCTCACCAAATCCACCGAAGGCACCGTCACGGGCTTATGAACTACTCCACCCTATGCTGCGCAAAGGATGGAGTTTCACGGGGAGCGTGAGCAGCCCCGTATAGGCGCGGTTCCCGGCCTGTGTCTTCAGCCTCCAAGGCCCATCGCAACACAACTCGTGCTGCTGCGATGTCTCG
>JANMGB010000348.1:0-3143 GCA_031374415.1 Burkholderiales bacterium | reverse complement strand
GCTCCCAGCAATGCGCCAGGCTCGGGCAAACTGTGCTCAATGTTCATCGTGTCCTTGGCTTGATCTTTGATCTTCATACCTACCTCGTTGCTCGCTAATCTCTCGGGGGTAGGTGGCGCAGGTCATATTGGCACGGGGGGGGCTACAAGGAAGATCGCACCGCTTGCATCAACCGCATCCGCGGCCTGCTTTGCGAGTTCGGCCTGCAGTTCGCTCAAAGCCCCGACGCCCTTCGCATTGCACTTACTGACGTCCTCGAAGACGCCACCAACGAAATGCCCGCCATCATCCGCCTGGGCTTGCAGCAAGCCCAACTCCAATGGCGCCAGCTTGATGACCACCTCGAATGGTGCGACCAGCGCGTCAAGCAGCATGCCCCCGAAAACGCACAAGCTCGTCGCGCCGCTCAACTTTGCAGCGTCGGCGAACTCACCGCCTGCGCCCTCGCCGCCGCCGTCAGCGACATGCATCAGTTCAAGTCCGCACGTCAGTTCGCCTCATGGCTGGGCCTCGTCCCCAGCCAAAACTCCTCCGGTGGCAAACACCGCCTCGGCCGCATCACCAAACGCGGCGACGATTACTTGCGCACCCTGCTCATCCAAGGCGCCAAGTCAGCCCTCTTCAGCGCATCCAAACGCACCGACCGAATCTCACAGTGGTTGCTCAACCTCAAAGAACGCATCGGCTGGCAAAAAGCCGTCGTCGCCATGGCCAACAAAAACGCCCACATCCTTTGGGCCGTGTTGACCCGCGACACCGACTACGACCCCGACAACGTCCCTCCCATCCCACAGGCCAAACGCAAACCCCAGCCCGCCGCTTCGGCTTGCTAAAGGCCCGAAACCCTTTCCCCCACTTCCCTCCACAGACCCCGAGTTCGAAGAGATAAGCACAGGTCAGACCGGCAGCAGGTGAGCCCGACAACCCTCATGTTGAACCCTCGGTTCGCCGAGCAACAACGACGAGCGAATGGGGTCCTGCTGAGCGGTTCGGATCAGGGGCCGCAGCTCGCGCTGCTTCAAGCCCGTCTGTAGATGTTCAGTCTGTTCCTCGTCGCTTTCCCTCTCACCAACTCCCAGGTCTTGACGAAGAAAATTCCAACATGCACACCACACCGCTTGACTCCACAGGAAGTCCCTGTAGGGGGGTTGGGCCACAGGATAAATAATGCGGCCCCCAAACACACACCACCGTGCCTGCCCGGGTTGGGCCAGACGATGGACGATACCGCGTGACTTTGACCCCAGTAACTTGCGTTACGCGTCATGTAGATTTGGGCCGAACGAGCTTGACCTGCAACTCGCAGCCCACTGCCTGTGCATACCGAGCCAACGTCGCAAGTGAAGGAGCGTGCTTACCCGCCGACTCCAACCGAGAGATCGCACTCTTTGTCGTACCCATACGCTCAGCAACAGCATCCTGCGTGAGCCCAGCCCTTGCACGGGCCTTGAGCATCTGATTCGCTACCTGATATTCCAAAGCCAGCCCTTCGTAGGCCTGAGTAAAACCCTTTCGCTTACTTGCTTTAGCGAGAAATGCCTGGTGCTCATGGGAGACAGGGGTGTATTTCAGTTCAGCCATTTTCCAACTCCTTCAGACGCTTACGCGCCAACTTCAATTCGCGCTCAGGCGTTTGCTGAGCCTTCTTTACAAACGCATGCAACACAACAACTGACCTTGCCCCTGGAATCCGCATCCCTTAACCGAGTCACGAATTGGCTTGCTTGGGTTGAGCCATAAGCCAATTTTTCTCAAACTGCATCGGGCTGACATAAGCCAGCGTCGAATGCAGACGGGTCTGGTTGTACCAGAGCAACCAAGCAACAATTTCATCCTTGGCTTGGCGCCGGGTATCGAAGCGTTGCCCGTGCAACCGCTCCACCTTCAACGAACCGAACAGCGTCTCGCTACAGGCATTGTCCCAGCAGTTGCCACGTCGGCTCATAGACCCCGTGATGTCGTACTCCTTAAGCACATCTCGGAAGTCCTGGCTGGCGTACTGGCTGCCACGGTCGCTGTGAAAGATCAGTCCAGACTCTTTGCGGGGGTTGCGTCTGAACCAGGCCATGCGAAGGGCATCGATGACGATGTCTCGTGTCATGTCCTCACGCAGCGACCAGCCCACCACCTGGCGGCTGAACAGGTCAATCACCACCGCCAGGAACAACCAGCCTTCATCGGTGTGGATGTAGGTGATATCGCCGGCCCAGACCCTGTCGGGCTCGGCTACGGTGAACTGCCGATCAAGCAAGTTGGGCGCGATCGGCAGGTCATGGTTGCTGTCGGTCGTGACCTTGAAGCGGCGCTTGCCCTTGGCCCGGATGCCATGCAGCTGCATGAGCTTCTGAACCCGATCCTTGCCTACACGGATACCTCTGGCCAGCAGTTCTTTCCACGTCCTCGGCCAGCCATAGCCGCTGCGGGTCTCAGCGTGGATGGCCTTGATGTGTACCAGAAGTGCATCGTCACTGAGGTGGCGCCGCTGAGCCGTACTGGCCGCCCGCACAAAGTGCTCGTGATACCCGGCCACGCTGGCCTGTAAAACGCGGCACTGCACCGAGATCGGCCACATGTGCCGGTGACGGCTGATGAAGGCGTACTTCAACTCTGCGCTTTCGCGAAGTACGCCGTCGCTTTTCCCAAGATGTCGCGCTCCATCTTCACCCGCGCCAGTTCCGCACGCAGCCGGCTGATCTCCATCTGCTCGGCACTCACCGGCTTGCTATCAACACCTTTGAGCTTGCCCAGCTTCCTGGCCTTGACCCAATTGAACAGGGTTTGCTCCACCACCCCCAGGGTGCGGGCCGCCGCCGCAATACTCTGGCCACCCTCGACCAGTCGCACAGCCTCTTGCTTAAACTCCAACGTGTACCGCGCTCTCTTTGTCTTCGTCATTTCCGTCTCTCCTTGCTTGCATTGAACCACTCAGCAAGGGATACGTTTTTCGGGGGCAAGGTCAGTTGGGCCAAGCGACTCACCATACGACCCCACGCTTGATTAGATGTGTTGGCGCCGACCGAAAATTGACCCACTTAGAGCGATAGTGCCGACCCAAATTTGACCCGGGTGTTCAACCTACCCTGCCACCTTTTTGAGCAGGGGAGAAGGAGTGATCACCATGGCCATGATTGGCAAAGTCAAGC
>JANMGB010000310.1:0-6921 GCA_031374415.1 Burkholderiales bacterium | reverse complement strand
GACGGGCGCAGGGGTTGGCATCTCACCACGTCATTCCCGCGCAGGCGGGAATCCAGCAGCCTGTGTACTTCACTATGGGCCCAGCAACAATTCAACCTTTCAAATCCACTGAGACGGGGTACCAGGGCCTGTTCGGAAACTAGCGGCGATCAGATCAGTGCGCAATTGACCGGGGGTGTCGTCCCATACCCGTTGGTTATAGCCCCGCGCGCACCACTCGTTGCTTTTAAAGCTCGACAAAGCCGCCGCCTGTTACTGCCCCGCCGTGCCTGGGGTGGCAAAACCGCGGGCCCGCACCATGCCAAGCCGGTGAGCGCCCTTGGGCAGCCAGGTTGCCCTGGGCGCTGGCCTGCGCATCGGTGCGGACGGCCAGCACAGCGCGTGGTGACGCGGCTGGCGCTGCGGCGCTTTCACCCCCAAGGTTGGGCTCCACCAAATACACTGACGCGCATGAACGAAATCTATATCAGCACGGACGTTGAGACCGACGGTCCAATTCCTGGCCCCCATTCCATGCTCAGCATCGGATCTGCTGCGTACACTGCGGACAAGGAACTGATCGCCACCTTCTCCGCGAACCTTGAAACATTGACAGACGCGTCCGCTCATCCGAAAACCGCACAATGGTGGAGTACCCAGCCGCAAGCTTGGGCCGCTTGTCGCACAAACCTCGAGGCGCCTGAACCTGCAATGCGCAGATATGTCGAATGGATCAAGACGCTGAAGCACAAGCCCGTTTTTGTTGCCTATCCGGCTGGTTTTGATTTCCTCTTCGTTTACTGGTACCTCATGCGGTTTGTCGGTGAAAGTCCGTTCAGCCACTCCGCTCTGGACGTCAAGTCATTTGCAATGGTGGTTCTCAAGACAGACTACCGAGACAGCACCAAGAAGAACATGCCAAGGCGCTGGTTCGACAAGATGCCACACACGCATGTGGCGCTCGACGATGCAGTAGAGCAAGGAGCGCTGTTCTGCAACATGCTCAAAGAGAGCCGTGCTGCAGTCAGCGGTGCGTAGGGCCTGCTCGGAAAGTCGTTGCCACGCATCAAACGACCTCTTGAAGCGATCTGCAGCGATCATCGATGTGAGCCGTGCGGCCAATCACCGACAGAGTCACTTGGCTGCGTCAAGTCGGCTTCCATGAAAAAAGGGAGAGCAGTGATGGGGTCATGCAAGCAGTGGCGGGGTCAAGCAGTGGCGGCGTCAGGCCTTGACTTTTGCCAATGACTTCTCTTTGCAGGCTGCGTACGACGCACGATGGGGGCAAAAGACAAGGCCCAACGACGCCGAACCCACCGACTTCCCATGTTACTCAAACGCCGGGAGACGATCGGTCTTGGGTCGTTGAAGCGACATTTGCCACCCCAGCCTGACAGCTCCTGAGCGCCCTTCCATCTCCGCCACGTCTGTCAGCATGCGCATCTCCCTTCACGGGCACCGCCCCGCCTACCTTCGGCCTCAGCCCATGCCAGGTGCAGCTTGGCCGGGCGACGGCGCGTCGGCCTCAGCAGACGCATCAGGCTCAGCGTCAGCCACCGCGGCCACCGGCCAGACCGTGCGCAACGTCAACCTTGGCTTCTTCAAACTCAAAATTCATCGCCAAACGCCCCTGCAGGCTGCGCTGGTGAACCAACTCGCCCAGCGACAGGTCGACAACCACGCCGCACCTGCCGAAGCGCTGTCCAGGCACAGCAGTGGCCGCTCGGCCGGCAACGCGAGCGACCCCTCTGATGCAGTCCAGGCACCGGATGCGCCCGAAGCCACCCCCCTCGCATCCCGGGTGCCGGTTCCAAACGACCACGATGCAGCCGACCTCCCCGTGCAGTCCGTGCGCACCGACGAAGACGCTCTGTCCGACGCCTCAATGTCAGAAGCCTCGCTGCCCCAGACCGCCCGCTCACGCACGGGCTCTGATGCGTCCGAGGTCCCGCTCGGCTCTTTCACCGCAACCGTGTTTGCCACCTCCTCGGCGCACACGGCCCCCTTCAGCAGGAACGAATACATCGCCCAATGGAACGCCTGGGCCGAGGGAGGCGACACCGCAGGCAGAGAGAACCGACCCGAAGCCGTGAACCGCATGACCCGATGGCTGGACGTGCACAGCACCACCGCCAACCGACCGCCGCTCGACCTGTCCATGCTGCGGCTGCGGAGCCTGCCGGAGAACCTGCCTCCCGGCGTGGAGGACCTCCGCCTGCTGGACAACGACCTCGTTGAGCCACCCGAGCACCTGCCGTCCACGCTGATGTCGCTGGACCTCTCGCGCAGCAGATCACTCACTCGCTTGCCAGACAACCTGCCCGCAGGACTGACGAGCCTGCATGCGGAGGAGTGCTTCTTCAGACGCCTTCCGGACCACCTGCCTGCCTCTTTGGTAAACCTCAATGTGGCCGAGAACTGGCTCACTCGATTGCCAGACCACTTGCCCGCGGGTCTGCGCACACTGAATGTAGGGCTTAATCCCAGCCTCACCGCACTGCCTGAGCAATTGCCCGAAAGCCTGGAGCTGCTGTTCGCCGAAAGTTGCGGCCTCACCCACCTGCCCGAGCACCTGCCAGCCTCGTTGCAAGAGCTCGATGTCCGGGGCAACCGCCTGACCCGCCTGCCCGAGTCCCTCACGGCGCCACGCAGCACTCCTTGCATCATTGAGCTGAGCAACAACCCCTTGGCCGAGCGCGTGCGCAACCGCCTGTCCGACGTGCTCAACGCCCCCGGCTACCAGGGTCCACGGGTTCATTTTTCGATGCATGACCCGCACCAGGATCACGCCCGCGCCCGTCGAGGACAACCGCGTGCACTGCACCAGTCCGTGGCCTCGTGGATGACGCCAACCGCCACTGACGCGGCCGGCACGGCCCGCCGTTGGAACGGCTTTGAACGCGAGCCTGGCGCTGCCGCGTTCTCGCAGTTGCTCGACCGCCTGCAGGACACGGTCAACTTTGGCAACCCCGACTTCCAACGCAACGTGGCCGACTGGCTGCTGCACCTGGGTGTGCATCCGCAATTGCGGCAAGACACCTTCATGCTCAGCCAAGGCGCCACCACCAGTTGCGAAGACCGAGTGACCCTCACCTTCAACGCCATGCGCCAGTTGCGCCTGGCCCACGACGTGGAGCAAGGCCATTACGACGAGCGACTGCCCGAATTGCTCACGCTGGCACGCGGCATTTACCGGTTGGAGCAGCTCGAGGGCATTGCCCGCGAAAAAACGGCCTCGCTGAACTACGTGGACGAGATCGAGGTGTATCTCGCCTACCAGGTCAAGCTGCGCGAGTCGCTTACGCTGCCGCTGGAAACCCCCGACATGCGCTACTTCCGCGTGTCTTACGTGACGCAGGCCGACCTCGAACAGGCCCAAGAGCGCGTCCTGGCATCCGAGTCGCAGCACTTTGCCGACTACCTCGCCACCGATTGGCGGCCCTGGCAATCGGTGATACAGCGGCTAGCGCCTGAGCACCATGCCCAGGCCCAAGACGAACTCATCGAGGCCATGGGCGACGAGTTCACCCAGCGCCTGCAAGCCCGCCTGCAAGCGATGGAGCTGGAGAACGACGCCGATGCGCAGCGCAGCCTGGGCCCGCAGGTGCAGACCGAAATCGCCAGCGAGATCAACGGCCGCCTGACCCGCGACTTTCTGGCCAGCCGCGGGCTGCTGGCGCACATCGAGCCTCCTCCAGCCAATCCGCCCCGTGAGCGTTGAGCCATCCCGCTCATCCTGAACACGGCGCAGGGCCGGCGCCGCCAGATGGTTGCCCACGGGCAGTGGTCCGGCAACACACGCGCCCACAACAACGCCCACGAAACAACCGGCTCTCCGCGTGACTCAAATACCAGGAGACCATCGGGCTTGGGGCGTTGAGGCGGCACACCACCCCAGGCTGACAGGTCCTGGGAATTGGTATGAGCAAATTGAATCTGGATGACGCCTCTGAAAAACCCGCCTCATCTGGCGATAAAAAATCACCCCCCCCCCCGGCCACACAGCGCTTACAATTTTGCCCCCGAACCAACGGCGTCCCTGTGTTCCTCAACTGTCAGGAGCTTGTCGGTCAGGGCATCAAAGATAGTGGCCACCTTTGGCTGACTTCAATCGACTCTAGGTCTGCAGTATGCGCATTACCATTCACGGGCACCGCCCTTCCTTTCTGCGCCCCGCCGCCGGGCAGGTGCCCGCCAGGGCCACCAACGCAGCCACCAACGCAACCACAGCGGCCCCCGGCAAGACCGTGCGCAACGTCAACCTCGGCTTCTTCAAACTCAAGATTCACCGCCAAACCGCCATGCAGGCCGCCTTGGTGGCCCAGCACCAGGCCGGAGACGACGGGTCCGTGGCCTCCGCGTCCACGGCCCTCAACCGCAACAGCCATGCCAACGCCAGCGCCGCGCCCAGTACACCGCCGGCATCGCCCACGCAGGCAACGGCCATGGCGCCTTTGACACCGTCCCCACCGGCATCGCCAGCGGCCCCTTCCACACCTGGCTCCACCGAGGCCGTGCTGGCCGACGCCCTGACCCCCACCACCCAGCAGGCACCCGCCAGCCTGACCACCGGCGAGATTCTGGCCCACTGGAACGACTGGGCCCACGCCACAGACACCCCCCGGCACCCGCAAGAGGACCGGCTCAGCGCGTTGCAGACCCTGACGCTGTCCCTCAACTGCGAGGACGGCTTGCACACCCCATACCGGGTCGAGTCCACGCACCTGGGCCTGGGCCAACTTCACTTGACGAGCCTGCCGGAGCACCTTCCTGCGGGCATCCAGGGGCTGGACCTTCGAGGCAACCACCTGACCCGGTTGCCGGAGCACTTGCCCGCCGGGCTGGAAGTCCTCCATGTGGGACGCAACCGGCTCACCCACCTGCCAGAGAACCTGCCCGCTTCCCTGACCCGCCTGCGTGCCAACAACAACCAGTTGAGCAGCGTGCCGCAGCGGCTTCCCGCCAGGCTCACCGTTGTAGCGCTGATGGGCAACCAGTTGGTCCACCTGCCGGAGAACTTCGCTTCAGAACTGGGCGCGGGCAGCACCGTCTTTCTTCAAAACAACCCACTGTCGCTGCGGACCACGGAACGCCTGAACGCGCGCATGAGCACGCCGGGCTATGGAGGCCCGGCCCTGTGGTTCGCACAGGCCCATCCGGTCACACCCACCAGTGACAGGGCGATGTCAAGTGCGCCAGCGTCCCCAACGCCATCCGCACCCTCCACGCCGCAAGCAGGCAGATCGGCGGGCAGGCAAAGCCCGATCCACGTCAGTGGCCTGCCGGCCATTCCGCTGCTGAGCGACAGTCCGGTCCATCGAACACCGCGCCCCGGCACGCCGCCCGCCATGCCACGCCTGCCCGGTGAGTCAGGTTTCAGGACCCCCGATCGGCCGGAACGGACGCGGCCGACCATGCCGCCGTTCAACCTCCGGCCACGCGGTGGAACGTTGCTTGAGTCCGACATGCTTCCCGCCTTGCCACGGCTCGACCAAATACCGAGGCGCATCCTCACGAGAACGCAGCTGGACGGCGAGTCAGGTTTCAGGACCCCCGATCAGCCCGAGCGGACGGGGCCGACCACGCCGCCGTTCAACCTCCGGCCACGCGGTAGAACGCTGCTCGAGTCCGACATGCTTCCCGTCTTGCCACGGCTCCAACTTACCGTCGAGAGGCGCGAGCTGGTGTCGCGGTATCTGTCTCAAAACATGGATACCCTCAGCCCTGCTCGCTCACCCTCACAGCCGCGCACGCTGGGTCACGCCGTGGCCACGTGGGCGAACGAAGGGGCCGCCAACGCCACCGACACTGCGAGCCCGTGGGAGGCCTTTTCCAGCGAGCCGGGCGCGCAGGCGTTCTCACAGTTCCTGGACAGGCTGAGGCAAACGGTCAACGCCAGGGACCCGCAATTCAGGGCCAGCGTGGCCGAGTGGCTCACCCACCTGGAAAGCCACCCTCCCTTGCGGCAAAACACCTTTCTGGTGAGTGAAGGTGCTACCACCAGTTGCGAAGACAGGGTATCCCTCACCTTCAATGCCATGCGCAAGCTGCACCTGGCTTCCGATGTGGCCCAGGGCTCGTACGACCAGCGCTTGCCAGCGCTGGTGACCCTGGCCCGCGGCATGTTCCGTTTGGACGAACTGGAGCGCATCTCCCGCGACCATGCGGCATCCTTGCCCGATGCCGACCAGATCGAGGTGTACCTGGCCTACCAGGTCCACCTGCGCGAGCCGCTGGGCCTGCCCATCGACACACCCAACATGCGTTTCTTCGGTGCCTCTGATGTGACGAAGGACGACCTAGATCAAGCCCAGGTTCGCGTCATGAATGCGGAGGAGAAACACTTTGTCCACTACCTCTCGTCCGAATGGCAACCCTGGCAGGCCGTGATGCAGCGACTTGACCCCGCGGGCTACGAGCAAACCCAGGACAGGCTGATGGGGGCCATGGGCGACGAGTTCACCAACCGCCTGACCGCCCGCTTGCAAGCGATGGGGCTGGAAAACGACGCCGACGCCCAGCGCACGCTGGGCCCACAGGTTCAAGCCGAGATCACCCGTGAAATCAATGGCCGACTGACCCGCGACTTCCTCGCCCGCCACGGGCTGCTGGAGCACATCGCCGCCCCACCCACCACACCGCCCGCCACACCACGCGGCTGAAGGCGCCTGACCGCAGATCAAGGAAGCTGCTCAACGCCTTGAACCTAACGAACCAAGCATCAGTGCCGTTGGAGTCTGTATCTATGCGGGCGATATGAGCAAATTTAGGGTGTTGTTGAAAGAGGTTTTCGTCACCCAGTTCAACTAGGGCCTGTTCGGAAACTCACTGAAGCCATTTGCTGATGGCCGCGAGGTGAACGAAGCCAAGGAACATGCAGTCCAGTTTTTCAAAGCGTGTGGCTACACGCCGGAAAACTTTCATTCTCTGAAAGAGGTTTTC
>JANMGB010000308.1:0-2225 GCA_031374415.1 Burkholderiales bacterium | reverse complement strand
CAGGCGCGGGCGCGGGCGCAGGCGCGGGCGCAGGCGCGGGCGCAGGCGCGGGCGCAGGCGCGGGCGCGGGCGCAAGCGCATGGTTAGCATTGTCGTTGCTAGGCAGTGCCAGCGGCTGTGCGCGCGTATCAGTGCTGTCTGCGCTGCAAACGCTGGACATGTGTGCGCACGTGTTACACTAGACAGCGCAGCATGCCCATATACGTGCGCGCCGCGCTTTGCTTGCAATTCTATACAGGGCAAGCGTGCACAGACTTGACTTGCATGGACGCGCATGCGCACGCGCTGCCACCCGGTGGCGCAACACTTGCGCTTGCTGGCGCGGGGCAGCTGGCGTGCTTGTTCGTCCTAGTTTGGGGCTACGACGCTGCGCTTGCGTGCCACACGGGCTGGAGCGCAAGCGTGCGCCTTGGCGCGCCGCTTGCTTGGCTTGCGCTGCTGCTTGCGCGCTGGCTCGTGCTTGCACTTGCAGTGCACGACGCACCTGGCGATCTGCGCTTGCACGTTGCACGCGGCGACGTGTACGACTTGCGTCGCGCAGCGCACGTGTACCAGGCCGCACTGCTTGCCACGGCTATTAGCGTGATTGCGCTTGGCGCGCACGACGCATGGGCATTGCTGGACGAGGGCGCGGACGCCGCGTTTTGTGTTGCCGCGCACGCACGCGTGCGTGTTGCAACGGCAATGGCGCTTGTTGCGCTGGCAGCCTTGCACGGGTTAGAGATGCGCGGGTACAGTGATGTCAAGGCCGCGGACCGCGAGCACATTGACACACGCATGCCGCTCTAGGCCACGTGGTGGCGTGTGCAGTGCGCGGCGTGTCATAAGGCGTGTACGCTGCGCGTACATGCACACAGCACGCACACGCTCGCGTCCTACATGGACTCGACTGCGCTCAAGCCCGGCACGCCCGGCGTGAGCCGCGCCCAGTATGCCATTATGGGCCTTGTGCTCATCTTCACCGGCGCCATGTTCGCGGCCGGCCTTTCACAGTACACCTTGACCGCTTCCGATGGCAAGCACCCAGCGTGCTACCGCGAAGAGGGCTTGTTGACCGTGCTGAACCAGTCCTATCGATTCAACGTGTCGTACATGGCAGGCGCTGCGTACTTTGCCTATGCCGTGCTTGGCGTTGTTGCCTCGCTGTACATGTGGTCCTACAAGCGCGGCCGCATTTTCAACAACCCGCCCGGGTCTGTTTATGTCTCGTCGTTTGGCTTTAACTTGCTGATTGGTTTGCCGATTTTTGTTGCGTCTGCGATCGAACTGCCGGCGCTGCTGCGCCTTGTCAACATTCAGTACATTAGCGAGACGCTTGGTGTGGCGCTTGTTTTTGCGCTTGTCCCGCTGTGCTTTATGCTTGCGTACGACAACCGCAAGGTCAGCTTTTACGGCATGGACTCGATCAAGTACGGCATGCGCTGGATCACGGCCGACTGGATCGCGGTGGGTGCCATCCTGCTCTCTGCCATTGCTCTTGGCTGGTCCATGTCCCTCTATGTGAACCTGCGCGAAAACGGCCAAAAGGCAACGCACGGCTTCGCCGACGCCCTGTTCATCACGACCTGGGCTTTCAACGTTGTGCGCATTGTAGCGTTTGCGATTCCGCACTACTGGCGCAACGTGGACGGTTCCCTGCGCTGGCCGACAGCCGCGATTGTCTCGCTCTACGTGCTGGGCGTGTTTGTGCCCGCCGTCTTTAACGCGGTCGTGTTCACCTTTTGGAACTTTTTGCAGTGCAAGTAAAGCCACGTGCCACCCACAATCAATCATTACTGGCACTGCTAGCGGTGCAAGTTTGCGCACACGCCCGATTAGTGCGCATGCAAGCGCGCAGGGCCAATCACACGTGTTCCCGTGCGCTGTACCGCCACTGCACTTGCTTTGCACGCCATGTCAAGCGTTGAGCTGCTCATGCACACGGAGACTCCCGGCGCTGCGCTGCGTGCTGATGCACCGTTCCTCATTGCGCTTTGTGTTGCGCTTGTATCTGCGCTTGCCGCCTTGGCTGTTGTCGGTGTGCGCGCCCTGCTCGCACCACGCGTGCGTGGCGTCACGCACACAGACGCGCGCAAGGAAAGATAGCACGCGTCCGCTGCCAGTGCCACTACCAGTGCCTAGCACTTGCGCAAGTGCTCGCGCTTGTGCTTGCGCAAGTGCAAGACGGTCAGGTAAAAACATTTCTCATACGCTTGCCACCCGCAATACATGGTGGGCGGTTAATA
>JANMGB010000305.1:0-5788 GCA_031374415.1 Burkholderiales bacterium | reverse complement strand
CCGCCCCGCGCCCCCCGCCTCCCCCACTCGCCGGTCCCGCCCGGTCGCGCGCGCGTGGGCGGCGGCGGTGGCGCGCGCGAGTGGCGCCTCAAAGTCCTCACCGCGGTTAGCGCGCGTTTCCGCATGCAATAAACCTTGTGCATGGCGCAGTGATGGCGCGCGCGCGCCCATAATATTGTATTTATCGCGCTTTTAGTGCGCGCCAGGTGAAAAAGCATATATATATATATGATAAATAAATAAAATATGTTTAAGTGCATTTGACAGTCACGCATGATCGTTCAGTTTTACTATGCCATACACTGCACTTGGCCGCGTGTGCGCGTGCAAGTGCGCAAATGTTTGCGTGTGCACGTGCGCGAGTCTGGGTCAGTTCACTTGGACACGGGCGCGCGCACCCACATACACGCGTCGACGCGCGCGCACGCGCATGGCGCGGGTTAACATTAGTGCGCACACGCGCGTCTGACTCAGCTGACTCGACCGCGCTAACACTTCACTCATGGCGACTCATGTACCGCGGTGCGTAATGGTAATTGAATATTAATATAAAATGATGCCAGTACTGACTGATTATGCGCTGTTTGGACGTGTTGAGCAGGACGGGCGCATATTTGTACGTAGTGAGCATGGCGATTTATTACCATAAATCATATAAAATAATTATATTACATGTTTAAATACACTACACTTTAGACTGACCAATGTGTGCGCGCGCGCGTGTACAGGCGCACGGTCGATGATGAGGTGCTCGTGGCGCACATTTCGGACATGTGTGAGGACTTTAGCGTGAACCCTGATGGCATGCTGAACCCGGTCAAACGTGGCAAGATGCTGTGCCGGCCAGAGATTAGCGCGCAGATCATATGCATTGTACTGACGCACGATCAACGCGCCGTAGGCCAGACAAGTGTGCTGAGTGATTTTACCGAAAAGGTTGTCACGCCCGGACAGCGCGCGGCCGAGCAACTGGCCACGTTTTTTATCGATGCCATGATGCGGCAGACGGTGCGCGTGGTTGACAAGCACGGTAACGTGGAGAATCCGCACATGCGCAACATGTTCCAGTGTGGAGATAAGGAGCAGCTCACGGCGCGCTTGTTTATCGAGCGCGTTGCCGTGGTTGGCGAGAACGGTGAGGACCTGCCGCCGGACACGCGCATATGGATTGTCGGCTGCCAAGAGCACCGCATTGTATCCGCGCTTGCCAAGGACAGCATGATACATGCAAGCGAAGCGCGCGGGCGCGGACCTCCGCCTGAATGGCGCAACCCGGCAAGTGTGAACCACACCAGCGTGCTGTACGGCGCTATGCGCGAGTACCTGCACGACGTCACCGATCCCGAGGACATGGATGTTATGCTGCACAGGGCCATGTGCGCGCTTGCGCTCGGCGTTTCTGAGCAGCTCAAGGTCGGCATTGACGCGCAGCTAACGCACCTACTCGGGCCTGAAATGGCGGGCAGCATTAGCACGCGTCATGCCACGAATGCAACGGGCCGCCGCTTTGTTGCGCATACGCAGCGCGAGCCCGGCAAATACGTGTCCAACGACGGTGGCGTGCCGGTGCGCCTGCGCTTCCCGCCGGGCACAACGTACGAGATTGTGGGCGGCGATCGGCTGAACAAGCTGCGTCACGCGCCCTTCCCGTACGGCGTGTCGCACTTTAGCCCCGCGCTCGAGTACGTGGGCGAGATTGCGCACGCGGCATCGGCCGCTGATCCACGCCGCGCTGCGCGCGCGGCTATTCACGCGGCAATCTGTGGTGGCGACATCCCCGATTATGACCAGATACCCGTTCGGCCGTCATCGCTACTTGCCGAGGTGCGTGATGAGCACAAGAAGAAAATCTACGCGCTGGACTCGTTCGCGATGCTTGCCGACCGGGCAGCGACTATTTTTTCGACAATCGACACCACGAGCGACACGATTGCGCAGCGTGTGACCGCGCTCAATCTGGCGCAGAACGGCATGTGGGCTGCCTATGACCAGTGCTTTGGCCATCTTGTGGACAGCGCGCCCGAATCCATGCGCTGCTCGGAATCGGAACGCCAGCGTCTGATCGCAATTTACGATGTGCTGCGCGCACCGCGCGTCGCCGGCGAGCCACTGTGCCCGCCCGAGCTGCAGCGGCGCGTGTGCGCGCCGGGCATGAGCCCGCTTGCGGACATGCTTGCAGGCTGCATGGCGAATCTTGAAGCGCTTGGCTCGTCGACCAACCATGCGATGATTGAGTACGCACGTACGGCGCTCATGCGCTGGGCCGCGCGCACCGAGCTGCGCACGCAAATTGCCCTTGTCGGCGCAGCGTCAGGCGGCAAGTCATACCTGTGCAAGCACATACGCGCTTCTATTTTGGGCTCCAGAACGACGACGCACCAAACGTTGCGAGCCAGCACGGCCGGAGGCAATCACAACAGCGAGGTTGAAGTGTTTGAAGAAGCAAGCTCGACTCAATTGGGCGTGGCGCAACCCGGCGGGCTGCAGACAGGCGACCCCACGCAGAAAGCACTGGCCACGCAGACTACGGGCTTGACAGAGGCGCTTGTGTGGAACCCGGAAACCGGCGAACGCCGAGTTGAGACAACGCTTTCACTGCGAAACATGAATGCGCTCATGTGCACAAACGAAAGCATGAGCAACATTGCAGAGCCGATGCGCGAGCGTTTTGACATTCTCTATGTCGCGCTTGCCGAGCGGCCGTACCACGATCCCAACGCGCACATTGACTCGCTCAAGGGGCAGTCAGCCGAAGCCGATCTCGTATGCAAGCGCAATCGGCTTGAGGAGGCGCTTGTGTGGTATGTGCAACGCCTTGAATCGTTGCACCTGCTCGAGATCAACATGCTTGCCTACACGGTGCACTCGCGCCGCATTTTGAACTCGCTAGCTGCGCACGCAAAGGTCAAGTCTGTACGCAACAACACCCCGGTTATGAACACTGCCATAATTCTCACAATTCGCCGAGCGCTGCACGTCTACTTTTTCTCCGAGATCGCGGAAAGCGCAAACGCGCCGCCGACAAGCCGCGAGGAGGCAGACCGCGTTTTTGCAGCGCAAATTGCGCCGTATCTTGTGTGCGACGAGGAGATCGTGTACGCGGCTTTTGCCATGAGCGAGCACAAGTATGTCAATCCGCTGGTCAAGCCCGTGGCCCATGCCATTGCGCACATTGCCGGCTACAGCGCAACGACCGAGGACAATGTGCTGCGCGCGGTGCCGGGCGCGCAGCGCGCGGGCGGTGAAGTAGCCCTGCCCATGAACGTGCGCGCGGCGCAAGGTGAGATTTACGTTACCACGGCGACCGAGACCGGGCCGGTCACGGATTACAACTATGTCATTGTCGGTACTGATTTGCGCGACATTGCGCGCGCGGCCGAGACGGACATGGCAGACGAGATGGTGCGCTACTCGTCGAACGAGATTGGGTCCATGCTGCATGCTTGGCGCTTTACGCACACGTACAAGTGCGCGCCGCGTGTGGGGCCGCGCACCGAGGGCCCTGGCGAGCGCGAGGCGCGCTCGATCATTGTTGTCTGCAACATGACCAAGCGCGTGTCCGTGCTTGCAGCCTACCTTGACTCGATCCATGCTCTGGCCAAGGATGAGGACATTATTGCGGCCGCAATTGCGTCGAACATGTCGCAGCTCACGCGCGCTGTTGACACGGTGCGCGCAGCGCCGCTCAAGCATGCGCCGCAGCTGTTTGGTCGGCTTGCAATGGGCCCGCGCGCAGACGGCGACGCGGAGATATGCGTGTTTCTACCGTACAACAGTGACGTGCCAGCGCCGCCGGGCGCTGGCGACTGGGCCCGCATTCGCGCGCAAATGGACGCAAAGGTCCTCAAGTTCCGCGAGTGTGTCGACCATGCCGCTTTTACGTGGCACATGCTGAATCTCGGCTGCATGGCGCCTTCGGCGTTTGAGAAATTGCGCGCGGACGCTGTGGCGCAGCGCTTTGCAGCCATGTCGCTTGCGCTTGGCCCGCCAGACCCTGCCGAGCCGCAGGCGACGGCGCATGCGACGCCCGCCGCGCGTGCGCGCGGCCTGCTGGCCTGGCTCGAGAATGGCGGGCGACCAACGCCGCGCTACCCGTTTGATAACGTTGTTGCGTATATGCGCGCTGTTGCGCAAGCCAGCATGGTTGCCACGGGCGCCGATCAGTTGAGCACGGGCAGCAGCGCGCGGCTGAGCTGCATGCTGGGCAAGACGCTTGACGAAGCCGGGCTCACGGCCGTGCGCGCGCGCGTGCCTGCGGCGCTGGATGCCGAGTGGCGCGGAGCCATCCCGCTCGTGTCTGTGGAGGCCCCGCCCATGCCCGTCATGCTGCAGGCAGAGATGAACGCACTGACGCGCGCCTATCTGCAGATTGACAAGTTTGGCGACCGCATCGGCTTTGTGCGGCGTACGCCCACGCCCGCAGCCGCGACCGAGCCCCCGCGCTTTCACGGCGCTGCATATGCTCCGCGGACTGGTCGCTTTATTGCGCAAAGTGTGGCACGCAAGCGCACGGCCGCCGATGCCGAGCTTGACGCTGACGAGCACAGCGCACGTGACACGCCGCCCGCCAAGCGTGCCGCATGCAGCGAGACGCGCGAGACCCCCGCGAGCGCGCCCGCTGGCGCTTCGCCGCCACCATTCCCGGACAAGCATGCCAGCGCGCGCGCGAACATGCGAGCGCCTGCGCCGGTGCCGGTGCCGGTGCCAGCGCCGTGGTTGTCGACTGGCAGCTACGAGATAGAGCTGGACTAGCGTGCTCATTACCTAGAGGTAAAAAAATGTAATTTTAAATACATTTTATTGTCTGTTTCGCAAGTCACGCGCGCTTGGCTTGGCCTGGCTTGGCTTGGCCAATGACCAGACTAGACCACGTGGCGCGCCGCAAGTGCGCCCCAAGTGCGCCGCATTTAGTACTGAGTATATTGTGTTACTTTTACACACACACTACACTGCTTTACGCGTATCACCATGTCAACCAGTCGGCACGACACTGAGCGCGGCATGCTTGGGCACTATCGCTCTGTTGCCGCCGACATATTTTCACTTGTCGCCAACAAGACCATTGCATCGCGCACGGTGCGACACGTGTCGCGCAACGAGGCCTTTGACGAGGCAAGCACGTTCGAGGTGCAAGTCGGAAAGCACGTGTACACGTACTATCCGCCGCGTCACGCGACGGACTGGCACGCACACGAGATACATGTCAGCGCCAGCATTGGTGCCAGCGCCGGCTCTGATGCGACAGCAGCCTGTGCAGAGGCGGACGCGGCAAGCGCGGCAGACGCAATCAGGCCGAAAATTCGCAACATGGTCACCGTCGTGGCTGGCACGTGTCGTCTGTTCACGGGTGGCTTTAGCTTTACCGGGCGAATGGAAAAGGATGCACCGGTGAGCGAGTGCGTGCTATCAGCGGAGCAAACCGACACGCACACGCTTGCTAGCACCGAGTTGCAGTTGTGCACGTGGCACAAGATTACCGCCGGCGAGCTTGGCGTTGTGCTGCGCATGGCGGTCCCTGGACCAAATGACCCCACACTCAAGCTGCGGTGGCTGCCCGATAGCGACGAGTAAACTCGGTGCCACGCTAGCTAGCTAACTAGCCAGTGTGCAAGTGCCTTTACTTGCTCTGTACAACAGGATCGGTTGCTGCAACGCTTGCGCTGCACTTCTTACCAGACTACGCGTCAGAATTGACGGCAAGCCGCGCAAGATCCGCGGCCAGTACGACATTAATGTCACCATCACTGTCCTCATCGGCGCGCGCGGGCGCAAGCGCAGGCGCAGGCGC
>JANMGB010000276.1:0-18063 GCA_031374415.1 Burkholderiales bacterium | reverse complement strand
TCGCCCCGGTTGGCAATGAGGATTTTCTTAAACATAGGTGCCTCGGCTCGGCTGCGTGCGGGGCTCACGCAAGGGAAGTCATCGCAACCCCTTTGGGGGCGGATGCCTCGGTCTGAAAAAAGGGGGTGTATGAGGCAGCGTGATGGCCCGAGTGTGGAATGGGGGGTAGGCCTTGCGTTGTCTTTACTCGATGATGACCAGCGCTTGCCCGTACTCAACAGCTTGGCCGTCTTCGCACAAAACACGGGTCACCGTGCCGGTTTTGTCGGCTTCGATCTCGTTCATGATTTTCATGGCCTCGATGATGCAAATGGGGTCACCGGCCTTGATGCTGCTGCCCACCTCTGCGAAGGCCTTGGAGCCTGGGCTGGCAGAGCGGTAAAACGTGCCCACCATGGGCGATTTGACGGCATGGCCGATTTCAACGGGAGCGGCCGGCGGCGCCGCAGCAGCAGGCGCGGCCGCCGCGACGGGCATGGCGGCGGGGGCCTGCATCACTTGTTGGGGGGCTGCATGCATGATGACTGGCGCAGGGTCGGCCTTGAGAATGCGCACCTTGCCGTCCGCTTCGGTGATTTCCAACTCAGAAATATTCGATTCAGACACCAAATCGATCAATGTCTTGAGCTTTCGAAGATCCATGGTGACTCCAGTTTATAAAGGGGAGGGGCGCGAGCCCGGTCTCAGGGGCTGGGGCGTTGCAGCGCATAACTGAGCGCGGCGCGGTAACCTGACGGGCCCAGCCCGCAAATCACTCCCAGTGCCAGGTCTGAAAAATAGGAGTGGTGGCGGAAAGGCTCGCGTCGGTGGATGTTGGACAAATGAACTTCAATGAACGGCAGACTGACGGCAGCCAGCGCGTCACGCAAACCCACACTGGTGTGGGTCAGCGCGGCAGGGTTGATGATGATGAACGAGGTTCCGTCGCTGAAGGCGGCCTGAACGCGGTCAATCAGCGCGCCTTCATGGTTGCTCTGGAACGTTTCAAGCTTGGCGCCTGATTGGGCGGCAAAATGCTTTAAGTCTTCGTTAATTTCATCTAAGGTGCTCGGGCCGTAGATGCTAGGCTCACGCGTGCCGAGCAGGTTCAGGTTGGGGCCATGGAGCACGAGGATTTGCATTGCAGAGCACTGTTGCGGCGAGATAATCGTCAGAATGGCGGATTTTATGCGCTTTAGGAACAGTTGCGAACCATTGCGCGGAAATTAATCGGGGAGGTGGTCGCGGATGGCGTGCTGGCGCATGTCTGGCAAGACGCCACGGGGCGACCTGGGTCGTGATGACCCTGAGAGTTTGTGGGCCTTGGAGTCAGCGGCTCGAATTTGCCGAGATGGCCCTATTTCTCACGAGCCCTGCGGCCCATCGAAGGGCTGTAGGCCTGGAAATCTCGACAAACACTGTCCTTACACTGAACAATCTTCGCTGGCTTCAAGGGCAAAGATCGGTTGTGCCGCCGTTTGTGGGGATGTCGCGAGGGCTGCGTTGGCCATCTCCGCAGCCCAGTCGATGATCTCCAGCCGACCATCAGCGTGCTCGGCCAGGGCCGTCAGGCTTTCGACCCAGTCGCCGTCGTTGGCGTACAGGATGCCATCGATATCGCGCAACTCGGCGTGGTGAATGTGGCCACAAACGACACCCTGCACGCCGCGATGACGGGCCTCCCGGGCCACGGCGGTCTCGAAGTCGCCCACGTAACTGACAGCGCGCTTGACCTTGAGCTTGAGGTACTTCGATAGCGACCAGTACGGTAACCCCAGCCGCGCACGCAGCGAATTGAGGTGGCGGTTCAGGCGCAGCGTGAACTCATACATCGAGTCGCCCATGTGGGCCAGCCACTTGGCGCATTGAATCACGCCGTCGAACAAGTCACCATGAGTGATCCAGAGTCTGCGGCCATCGGCAGTTTCGTGGATCCAATCCTCGACAACTTCGACACCGCCAAAGCTGTGGTTGACATAGCGGCGGGCGAATTCATCGTGGTTGCCCGGAATGAAGATTACGCGTGTTCCCTTGCGGGCCTTGCGCAACAACTTCTGAAAGACGTCGTTGTGGGTTTGCGGCCAGAACCACTGGCGGCGCAATTGCCAGCCGTCAATGATGTCGCCCACCAGGAACAGTGTCTCGCACTCCGTGCGCCTCAAAAAATCCAGCAGCGCATGTGCTTGACAACCCGGCGTGCCCAGATGCAAATCGGATATCCAGAGTGTGCGGAACTTCAGCCGGGCTTCTTGGGCGCCCTCGACGTCGTCATTGTCGTGACCGGACGATCGACCTGGGATACCCGCTTTAAGAAGGGAGTCGTCGCGTCGCATGGCCCGATGCTGTGGCTGGTGTGCGCTGAGTGTATGGCTCGCGCGTGTCACTTTTGTGAACGTCCGTGGCGAGCGCCCCATAAGCAGCCATCCGTACGCCGGTGCTCAGCGACCCACCCCACGGTACTCGAAGCCGTGCTTGAGCATGACCGAGGGGTCGTAGAGGTTGCGTCCGTCAAACACGACGGGCTGCCGCATCGCGGCCCGCATGCTGGCGAAGTCGGGACTGCGGAACTCCGTCCACTCCGTGGCGATGAAAAGCGCGTCGACGCCTTCGAGGGCATCCATGGCGCGCCTGGCGTAGGTGAGTCGCTCGCGCGCACCGAAAGCACGCTGAGCCGCCTTGGTCGCCACGGGGTCGTAGGCGCGCACCTGTGCGCCGCGCTCGAGCAGCTCTTCGATGAGCACCCGACTCGGGGCTTCGCGCACGTCGTCGGTATTGGGTTTGAATGCCAAGCCCCATACCGCAAAGTCGCGGCCGGCCAGATCGCTGCCAAAGCGCTCGACGGCGCGCTGCCCCATCAGAGTCTTTTGCTTATCGTTGACGGCCTGCACAGAACGCAACAATGGCAAGTCCCGTCCGAGACCCTGCGCGCTCCTGATCAGCGCCCGCAGGTCTTTGGGAAAACACGAACCGCCAAAGCCGCAGCCGGCATACAAGAAGTGGTGCCCGATGCGCTCATCGCTGCCGATGCCACGCCGCACGGCGTCGATATCAGCGCCGACATCGCCAGCCAGCAGGGCCATTTCGTTCATGAAGCTGATGCGCGTGGCAAGCATGGCGTTCGCGACGTACTTCGTCATCTCGGCCGACCGCACGTTCATCACCATCAGCCGGTCGTGATTGCGGCCGAAGGGTGCGTACAGCTCCCGCATCAGGGCCGTGGCTGCATCGTCATCGGACCCAATGATGATGCGGCTTGGCCGCGTGAAGTCCTCCACGGCTGCGCCTTCCTTCAGGAATTCCGGGTTAGACACGACGCTGAAGGCATGTGTGGCGCCCCGCTCAACAAGCGCCGAGGCAATGGTTTGGTCCACGAGGCTCGCGGTGCCGACGGGAACGGTGCTCTTGTTAATCACGACACGATCACCGTCCATGTGCTCGCCAATGGCGCGCGCTGCCGCAAGTACGTGTGACAAGTCAGCTGATCCGTCTTCGTCAGGTGGCGTGCCCACCGCAATGATCTGCGGCCGACCGAAGCGCGCGCCCTCAGTCACGTCGGTGGTGAAGCGCAGGCGCCCGGCGCTGATGTTCCGGCGGACGATGTCTTGCAAGCCCGGCTCGTAGATCGCGACCACGCCGTCGCTTAACTGCGCCACCTTGCTGGCGTCCAGATCGACGCACAGCACATCATTGCCCACGTTGGCCAGGCAGGCGCCTGTGACCAATCCAACGTAACCCGTGCCGATGACTGTGAGCTTCATGCAAACTCCTCCCAAGGATTGTTGAGGTTGACAGATGAACAGTTTCGTCGACCGCCGCTTGTTGTAATCACCTTAGACGAGCTCGATGACAGCCGTGTGGCAGCCTGAATTGCATCGTGCCGCGTTAGCTGCGCGCCACGATGGCCACCTCCGGTGTTGAGGTTGGCAAAATCGATCACGATCATGTCACGGCCGTGGGGATCGAGAGCAGCGGCTGACCCATCCGGATCTGTGCGCCGGACTCGATGCCATCACACAGCGCGAACCCAGGGGGCGTAAACACAATGATCGTCGAGCCGTGCTCGAACCAACCCATCTCCTGACCTTTGGCGAACTTGGCGTGCACCGGGATTTCGTGGGGCCCGCGGTAGCGCAAATGGAGCAACACGTCGAGGAAGTGGAGCCGAATGCTGGCGACGAGGATCGCTGCGACCGGCACCAGCACGATTGGCTGACCGCCGCCCGCCAATCGGGCGCGCAAGACCGCGCGCTCGTTGCGGCAGAACAGCCGCTCGACGCGGGCCAGCGAGATGGGGTTGACGTTCCAGGTGTCACCGCTCAGGTAGGTGACGTGCTCCACCTCGCAGTCGTGCGGCGCGTGGAAGCGGTGGTACATGCTGGAGGTCAGGCGCAGCGTGACGAACATGCCGTCTCGAAACGGGGAAGTGTCCTGCGAGGGGCCGAACAGATCCTCGATCCGGTAGGTCGAGCCCTTGATCTGGAACAACTGGCCACCGATGACCTGACCACTGGCCCCGACGATGGCATCGCAGGGGCTGACCATCACACCGGGGTCGGGGGCGATATGCCGGGCGCCGGGCCGCAACTCACGCGTGAAGCATTCGTGCAGGCTGGCGAATCGTTGGGTGCGCGCATCGTGCAAATCGAGGTCGGTGAAACACCGCCAGACCGCGATGGAGGCTCGGGCCAGCCACGGCAGGCGCAGGTGGCTGTACCAGCCCATCAGATGCGTCAGCGCAATCCGGGGTACCCGGTTGGTGAGCAGAAAATTGAGGTTTTCTTGTTGAAGCAGGCGACGCAGTGGGTTCATTTCATCGACTTGTCAATTGAGCGAGGTACATATCGTTGACTTCTTGGATTGGCGAGGAAATCCTGATGCCCGTCTAGCGTAGGGCCTGTTGGGCGCTTTCAGCAGTTTTTTCTGGACTCACTTGGATCTCAATATGGACACATTCACCGTAGTGACCGCGTTGGCCCTGGCTGCGCTGCCTTGGGCATTGCCCCGTGCGGCGCAGCGCCTGGCGTTGTCGCGGGCCAAGCACCGTTCGCTGACCGGACACTCCCGTATGGCCAAGCGCGTCGCCAGCTGGGTTCCAGGCTATGCCTACGACGAGGAGCGCTTTTTCGCTTCCGACGATGCACCGGCTCCCGTCGTAGCCCAGCGGCGCGCGGGGTTTAACAAGTTGGCGGCGCTGTATGCGCAGCGCTTCTCGCGCAGCATTGCTTTTACTGCCTTGGCGCGTGACGCCATCTCCGACTTGCAGTTCACCAGCAGCTACCGGGTTCCGTTCCAGTACAGCCCCTATTTGCGCGAGCGGTTGAAGGTCGGTGCCTTCGTCGACGCTTCCGCCGGCGTGACGGTGCAGGATCTCGATGGCAACACCTTCTATGACCTCACAGGCTCTTACGGCGTCAACCTGTTCGGCAATGACTTCTACAAGGAATGCATCGATGAAGGCGCGGCCACGGTGCGCTCGCTTGGCCCTGTGCTTGGCGCATACCACCCCTGCGTGCTCGACAACGTCGAGCGCTTGAAGGCGATTTCGGGCCTGGACGAGGTGTCGTTCCATATGTCGGGCACCGAGGCGGTGATGCAGGCCGTGCGGCTGGCCCGTTACCACACGAAGCGCAGCCACTTGGTGCGCTTTTGCGGGGCTTACCACGGTTGGTGGGAGGACGTGCAACCAGGCCCCGGGAATCCGCTGCCCCCTCGTCACACCTACACCTTGTCGGAGATGAGCGAGCGCAGCCTGCGCGTGCTGCGCTCGCGGCGCGACATTGCCTGCGTTCTGATCAACCCGCTGCAGGCACTGCATCCCAACGCCGGTGCATCGGTCGATTCGTCCCTGGTCGACAGCAATCGGCGCGGCGCATTCGACCGGGCCGCGTACACCCATTGGCTGCAGCAGTTGCGCAAGGTCTGCACAGAGCGTGGCGTGGTGTTGATTTTCGATGAGGTCTTCGTCGGCTTTCGGCTCGCGCCTGGCGGCGCCCAGGAGTATTTCGGTGTGCGCGCCGACATGGTCACCTATGGCAAAACCCTTGGCGGTGGGCTGCCGGTCGGGGTGGTCTGCGGCCGCAGCCATCTGATGAAGCGCTTTCGCGAGCAGCGGCCGGCCGACATCTGCTTCGCGCGCGGCACCTTCAACTCGCACCCGTATGTGATGGGCGCCATGAAGGCCTTCCTTGACCGCCTCGAGCGCCCGGCCGTGAAGGCGATCTATGCGGGTCTGGACGAGCGCTGGAACGCCCGCGCAGAGCGCTTCAACGCGCGCATGGTCGAGGCCAGCCTGCCGGTGCGGGCCGCTAATCTGTCGTCGATCTGGACAATCCTGTACACCGAGCCATCGCGCTACAACTGGATGCTGCAGTTTTACTTGCGCGCCGAAGGTTTGGCGCTGAGCTGGGTCGGCACCGGGCGGCTGATTTTCAGCCTGAACTACAGCGACGAGGAGTTCGAGGCCGTGCTCAAGCGCTTTGTCGCCGCGGCCCAGGCCATGCAGGCCGACGGATGGTGGTGGCACGATGCAGCGCAGACCAATCGCACCATCCGTCGCAACATCTTCCGCGAGTTCTTGCGCCAGTACTTCTGAGGTGTCGTTCAACGGTGCTGCACGTGCGACATGGGGTCGATCAGCTCGCCGCGCAGCAAGTACAGAGGGGCCTTGTAGTAGAGCATGATGTCGTGGAAGGGGTCGGTGAGAATCTTGCCCATCCAGACCAAGCCGGTCAGGAGGCTCTTTTGTACCCACAGCTGGCCCACCCGAAACAGCAGGCCACCCACGCCGAGCGAGAGCCAGGCCATGCCAACATCGTTGGCAAATTCACGCAGGGTCGTGGCCGGTTCGATGAGGCCGAAGAGGCTCGGCACCAGCCACAGCACCAGCGGGATCACGACCCACAAAGCCATCAGGAAAATTTTGCGCCGGATGTTGTAGCCGATCTTGATGGCTTCTTTGTGCGCGTCGGTCGCCTCGTTGATTTGGTCATAGCTGCGCGGCTCAAAGAAGAAATGGCCCGCCTGGCGGGTGGTCATGGACACGCACCAGGCCAGGATGGCGGCCATCGCCGGGTCGATGAACAACAGGCCGTAGGCGATCACGAAACTGACTGCACTCAACAAGTGAAGCGCCTGGTTGATGCGGCTGTGGTGGTAGTAGCGGTGGTCGTCCCAGCGCTGGGTAGCGAGTTCATTCAGCAGTTCGCGCATAGCAATCCCCTGGTTGTGAAGTTCGACCGTCGATCATGGCCATGGACCATGACTCTTGCGTGACCGCAGTGTTTCAAAATTGCAACATCATTGTCATCGAACTGTTTTGTGCGGCGGGCAGCATGCAGACATGACAAGCCCAAACCCTGCCGACATCGTGGTGGACCGTTTTCCGGCTGCGCAGCGCTCACTGCGCGTGGCCTGCGTCACCGAGACCTATCCCCCTGAAGTCAACGGCGTGGCGATCACGCTGGCCCAGGTCGTCGACGGCCTGAGTCAGCGCTATCACGACGTGCAGTTGATACGCCCACGACAGGTTCACGACAAGGCTGCTTTGCGCAAGCCCGGGTTTCGGGAGGTGCTGATGCGTGGCATGCCCATCCCGCGCTACCCGAATCTGCGGATGGGACTGCCCGCCAAAGGCGCATTGGTGAAAGAGTGGTCGCGCCATCGGCCAGACATCGTTCACATTGCCACCGAAGGACCGCTCGGCTGGTCGGCGTTGCAGGCGGCGCGTCTGCTCAAACTGCCGGTGAGCTCGGATTTCCGCACCAACTTTCACGCCTACAGCAAGCACTACGGCATGGGGTGGCTGGACAAGCCGATCATGGCCTATCTGCGCTGGTTCCATAACCACGCGCAATGCACGATGGTGCCTACCGACGCTTTGCGCCACGAGCTGGAGGGGGACGGTTTTCGCAAGCTGACGGTGGTGTCCAGGGGCGTCGACACGGCGCGCTTCTCGCCGCACCAACGAAGGGCTGCGCTGCGTGATCAATGGGGCGTGAACGCTGACGACCTCGTTGTTGCCTGCGTCGGGCGCTTGGCACCGGAGAAGAATCTGTCGACGCTGACGTCCGCCTGGCAGGCGATCCGCAGCGTCAATGAACGGTCCAAGTTGGTCTTCGTTGGCGAGGGGCCCCTGCGCGCCCAGCTTCAGGCGGAGCACCCCGATGCGATCTTTGCGGGCCAACGCGGGGGCGATGACCTGGCCGCGCACTACGCCTCGGCAGACCTCCTGCTTTTCCCCAGCCTGACCGAGACCTTCGGCAACGTCACGACGGAAGCCTTGGCCAGCGGCGTGCCGGTTGTCGCCTTTGACTATGCAGCGGCGGCACAGTTGATCCGCGACAACGAAACAGGCGCCTTGGTGCCTTACGGCGACACGGCGGCCTATGTGCGCGCAGCCCTGGCGCTTGCGGGCAACCCGGCGTTGCGCGGGCCCATGAGGTTGGCTGCTCGGACCAGCGTGGCATCACTCAGCTGGACCGCCATCGTGGCGCGGTTTGAAGCCACGCTATTCCGCGTGATCGACGAGACCCATCAGCGCAGGGAAGAGTCATTCATTGCCGCGGGCGAGGTTGTCGGTTGAGGCGGGGGTGACACGCGCACGCCACATCAACAGGCTCATCGCCGCGGCGATCAAAATGCCGAAGCCCCACAACAGGCGGTTGATCGGAACATCGAATGCGGTCAGCAGGGCGTAGATCGCGAGCATCGCCAAAACGCTGGCGTTTTCGTTGAAGCCCTGGACCGCAATCGAACGGCCCGCACTCAGCAAGGCGCACCCCCGGTGCTGCAGCAATGCATTGAGCGGGACCACCAGCAAGCCACCCACCATGCCCACTGCAGCCAGCAGGGAAATCGCCCACGCCAGCTCCGAGGTCGAGGCCAGCAGTGGCATTGCCAGCCCCAACACAACGCCGGCCCAGAGCATGCGCCGCGCCCGAGACAGGGGCACCCAGCGGCCCGCGATGACTGCACCGGCAGCCACACCCACGGCCACGGCTGCCTGGAGGTAGGCCGCGCGGTCCAGGGGCAAGCCCAGACTGTCAGCGGCCCAGCGCAGGACGGCAAACTGCAGGGTCGCACCCACGCCCCAGAAGATGGTCGTCACGGCCATCGACAGGCCGCCGTCGCGATCACGCCACAGCGTCAGGTTGGCACGCCAGAAGTCGCGTACCAGCTCTGCGGGGTGCACAGCCCGTGCCGCGTAGCGCGCGCCACTGTCAGGCACGCCAAAGTTGAGCAAGCTGGCCAGCGCGTAGACGCACAACAGGCCCGCCAGAGACACATTGAGCGGACTGGCGTCGAGCCCTGCGAGGGCGTTGAGCCACTCGACGCTCGCCAGCCCCGCGGCCGATTGGCGCAGCCAGGGGTTGACCAGGGCACCGCCAAGCACGGTGCCAAACAGGGCGGCGCAAACGACGGAGACCTCGAGCCAGGCGTTGGCTGCGACCAGGCGCTCGGCCGGCACCAGTTCCGTGACCAGCCCGTACTTGGCTGGCGCGTAGGCCGACGCACCGAGACCGACGATTGAGAAAGCCAACACGGGGTGGACGTGGGCCAACAAGCCCAGCACGCCGAGCACCTTGACGCCGTTCATCCAGGCCATCAAGCGGGCTTTGGGCCAGGCGTCGGACAAAGGCCCCACCAGCGGCGCCAGCAGCACGTAGGACAGGGTGAAGCCAAACTTGAGCAGGGGCGCCCACCAGCCCGGCTCATCCCGCTCCTGCAATGCTGCGATGGTCACGATGAGCAGCGCGTTGTCCGCCAGGGCTGAGACGAACTGCGCAGCAATCAATAGGCGAAAGCCAGGAGGCATCGGGAGAGTTTGCCGGCGCCATGTGATGGGGGCGTGACAGTTTCGGCTGGGTTCGAACGAAGAGCGCCCGCGGGGGGCGTGAAACACTGCACTGGTGCCACGTCTCAGTGAATCGGAAAGGTTGATTTCGCCAAAGCGAACAGGCGGCGCATTGACAAGCTGAGCTTGCCGCAATGCAGTGCGCGGGGATGTTGCTCCGGAGGCGCGCTCCTGGATCCCCGCCTGCGCGGGGATGACGGGAGAGGGCGGGGATGACGGGAGAAGGCGGGGATGACGGGAGAAGGCGGGGATGACGGGAGAAGGCGGGGATGACGGGAGAAGGCTTTGGCATCTCACCACGTCATTCCCGCGCAGGCGGGAATCCAGCGGCCTGTGTACTTCGCTATCGGCCTCGCAACGATTCAACCTTTCGAATCCACTGAGACCGGGTACTAGCGAGCGTGTGATGTGCCGCGTTGGGCCTGCTGGGCGAGATCGGCCTCAGTGAAGGCGCCCAGCTTACGATCCAGCAGCTGTCCTTGGGCGTTGAATGACACTGAGAACGGCAGCTGCCTGCTCGTGTTGCCCCACTCGAAGGCCAAATCGAGACCACCAAACCCCAGCACGCCGATGGGAAAGTCGACCGGGGTGCGGCCTAAAAATTGGCGCACGGGCGCGAGATTGTCGACTGCCAGGCCCAGTACCTGCCAACCCTGGCGGGTGGCTTGCTGGCGGTGAAACTCGCTCAACAGGGGCATCTCTTTGACGCAGGGTGGGCACCAGGTGGCCCAGAAGTTGATGAGCAAGGGGCGCCCGCGCAAGCTGTCCATGCGGATCAACCCACCTTCAGGACGATCAAAGGTCTGCGACCACAGCTTGCCTTCTTGCTGGGCCTGGACATGTCGTTGCTGCTCGCGCCACCAGCCCCACCCGCCGCCCGCCACGGCGGCTGTCACGGCCAGCGAGCCGGTGAGCAGCGTGCGGCGGCTCATGTCTGGGCCTCTGTGTTTGCGCTGGCGATCAATGCTTTGAGTGCGGCCAAGTCGCCACGCTGGGTGCGACCCTGCTGGTCACGCTTGAGCCCCCCGCGCAGATCGTCATGGTCGAGCACCCACAGGTGCACGCCGACCGTCTCACCCAGCTCGGGGCACGGGCAGCTCAGACTCAGGATGTCCAAAGCAGCGTGGCCCGGGCGGACTTGGGACTGAGTGTCAAAAGGGATGGCCTCATTGAGCAAGGTCAGCTCGGCTTGTTTGGCGTCGTCGCAGTAGAGCTCAAGGTGGATGTCATTCAGACGAGTGGCCGTGCCGCGCCAAACAGCGCCTGTCAAATGGGGTCGCAGGGGGGCGAGGCGTTGCATCCAGTAGGCGGCCAGCGCCCTCAGCGCGGCCAACTCTTGCGCTTGGGTGTCAGCGCAAAACAAGGCAATGTGCTCGCGCACGGCATCTTCGACTTCGTCGTTGCTGGGCCATGGGATGGAGCCTCGGCCAGTGCCAATGTCCTTCGCGGCGCGCTTCTTGGCGGCGCCGTAGTCCAAGCCTTCGTCCACCACCAGGCGGGCGACCCATTGGGCGATTTCGCGTTGTTGTTCGGTCATGGCTGGATTTTGCCTGGGTCACGAATCCCAACCATCTTCGAGCCCAGTCAGGGCAACTCGGTGCTGGGCATTCGACCCATGATCGTGCCAGCACGGCTGGCCAGGTAGGGTGAGTCGGGTCGTTTCTCAAAGCGCTTGGGGGCGGGCAACATCACCGCCAGGCGGGCCGCCTGGCCTGCGCTGAGTTGGCGCGCCGGCACGCGGTAGTAGTAGCTGGCCGCTGCTTGCACGCCGAAAATGCCCTCACCCCACTCCACGCTGTTGAGGTAAATCTCGAGCAAGCGCTGCTTGCTGAGCAAGCGCTCCAGCATCAGGGTGATCACGAACTCTTGCGCTTTTCGGGGAAAGCTGCGTTCACTGCCTAAAAACAAATTTTTGGCCAGCTGCTGAGAAATGGTGGAGCCGCCAATGATCTTGGGCTCAGCCCGAGGCTTGAGGGTGGGCAAGCGGGCTGCAGCGCTTGATGCAGTGGCTGTGCGCTCAGCCTTTTGCGCCAGTTTTTCGTTGAGCTGGTCAGCGCGGGCGTGGGCTTTTTGATTGCGTTCCCAGGCTTTCTCGAGGGCTTCCCAGTCAACGCCACTGTGCTCGGCAAAACTGGCATCCTCGGAGGTGATCACGGCGCGTTTCATCGAGTTCGAAACTTGGTCGTAAGGGACCCACTCTTGCCTCCAAGTTTTAGGCACGTTGGCGCGCCAGAGGCGCCAGCCCTCAGAGCGTTGAAAGGTGGTCGATTGCGGGTCAACCAACCTCATCAGGGCGATGCGGCTGGCAAAGTAGAGCTGCAGCGAGAGGGCGCTCAGCAGTACCAGAGATGCCAGCCGCAAGAGGTGGTGTGTCCAACGCATTCTCAGTGCTCAGGGGGTGCGCTCAGGTGTTGGCGCAACTGAGCCAGTACGGGGGCTGTGTCGGGCCGAACGCCCCGCCACAGCAAAAACGACTCCGCGGCTTGCTCCACCAGCATGCCCAAGCCATCGCGGGCCTGAGCCCCTTGCGCCCGGGCAGCAGCCAGGAAGCCTTCAGCGGCGGGGCCGTACATCATGTCCAGGGCCAAGGTGCCTGGCTTGAAGACGTCCGGTGCCACGGGCAGACCACTGCCGTGCAAACTACTGGCGCTGGCATTGACCACGACATCAAATTCGGCACCGCAGTCGGTGAGCTTGCAGGCCTGCACCCGCACAGGGTGGAGCGTGTCGATGAGGGGCTGGTGCTGCCGCATCAGAGCGACGGCTTTGTCAAGCGTGCGGTTGGCCAGCACCAGCTCCCGGGGTTGAGCTCGCAGCAGGGGCCCCAAGGCGCCCGCTGCCGCGCCACCCGCACCAATCAACAGGATCCGCAACCCCGCCAGCGTTCGCTGGGCGTTGTGTTCGATGTCGCGTACCAGCCCCGCGCCGTCGGTGTTGTCCGCCAGCCAGCCCTCAGCGTCCAGGCGCAAGGTATTGGCGGCCTGAGCCTGTTGGGCTCGGGCCGTGTGCCGCGTGGCCAGCTGGAAGGCCTCCCACTTGAAGGGCACGGTGACGTTGCAGCCATGGGCTGCGGGGTGGGTGAGCTGGGCAAACGTGTGTACGCAGTCGCGAAATCCCGCGAGCGGACTGAGCAAGCGCTCATACTGAAGCGTGTGGCCTGTTTGCTCGGCAAAGCTCGCGTGGATCCAGGGTGACTGACTGTGGGCCACAGGGTTGCCAATCACGGCGTAGCGGGCAGGGGTGTTCACGGGGCGCGGGACATCCAGCTCAATTGGCGCTCAAAGTAGTTTGCAACCCGTCTTCGCGTGAGAACTTGAAGCGCTGGGTGATCACCAGCTGGTCGGCCTGGCGTCGCATGGCATCGGTGAATGGGCCAAAGGGGGCGCTGGCGTTCACAATGTTGACGGCCTGTCGGTCAAGCCGGCTCTCAGCCGAGGGGGCGACGATCTCGGTGGACAGTACCTGCCCGGCCGAATCGATGGTGATGATCATGGTGAGCTCACCGTACAGCTTGCGGCCGCGAAACTCGGGGAAGTTGCGGGTGCCGCGTTCCTCAACCTTGCGACGCAGCCGGTCATAGTAAAGCGCATAAACCTCTTCGCGCGTGGCGGGGCTGATGTAGCGCCTCTTGGGGCGTGCGTTTTCTTCGTTGATGCGCTTTTCAATTTCAGCCAGTTGGTCAACCAGTTGCCGGCGGCGTTCTTCTTGGGCGCGGTCAGATGGATTGCCTTGGTCCTTGCGCGGGTCAGGCGCCGGCAACGTGGCGATCTCGTTGCGAATTTGCGCCAGCAGCTGCTGCTGGGATTCTTGCAATTGCTCGATTTGCTTGCGCGATGTTTCGTCAGCATCACCGATTTCGGCGGTGGGGGCGGGTGGCAATGGTGAGGTGGCACGCCCTTTGTCGGCTTCACCACCGCCGGCCAAATTGGATTGCGCAATGGCCTGAGCCTTGGTCGGCGCTTCTTTGGAGCGAGAGTTGACCAGCACGACCTCCAGTGGTGTGTCTTGGAAGACCCGGTTAAAACCCTCGGGATCGACGAAGCGCACCACCAATAACAGCGCATGCACCGCCACAGAAAAAGCCAGTGCCAAATGAAGAGTGGTGAACTTCTGGAGCATGGGCGGTCATCCGTTGTCAGGTGAGGGCATCAGGTGCGGGCTCTTGCAGGTCGATGGCCAGGGTGATCGGTCCGGCATTGTCCAATGCTTCGTCGCCGGCGTCATCTGCAGTCTCCTCGGCGCCACGCTGGGCTGTCACCACAGCGTGCACGTCCAGGGTCAGCAAGTCGGTGCCGCTGATTCGCACACGCACTTTGGCGCCACGCGCCAAACTGTCAGCGCCCACGGCTTTGAAGACCAAAGGCAGCTCATCAGCCCGCACCAGGCCGTCTTTCATGACCGTGGCATCGAGCTCTTGGCATTGGCTTTGGCTCAAGTACTGAAGTGTCCAGTAGCGCTCGATGCTCGACTGAAAGCCGTTGTAGGCACTGTAGGCGGCGTCGAAGCCGGAAATGATCGAAAACAAGGCGGCATCTTTGGGCTTGAACGGCGCCGCCAGGGCGGCGGTCAGGCCGTGGCGGGCGCAAGCGATGATCTGCCATTGGTTGGTCAAGTCGACGTAACGGCGCAGGGGCGAGGTGGCCCAGGTGTACTGGGCCACACCCATGCCCGCATGCGGTGCCGGCTTGGTGCCCATGCGCACTTTCACGCCCGGGGCCATGCTGGCCTGACTGCGGTAAATGCCGGGCACACCACAGGCGTGGATCCAGCCGCCCCAGGTGCTGTTGGCCAAAATCATGGCTTCGGCCACGATCAAATCCAGTGGGGCACCCCGCTGGCGGGTGCTGATGTGCACTGTTTCATCGCCGCGTGGCTCGCCGCCGGCGCCCTCCAAATGAAAGTTGTAGTCAGGGCGATTGAAGTTTTCGGGTTTGCCTCGCACCACCTCACGCGCCGCCTTGAGGTGTTGGGCCAAGCGATAAGCAAAAGCCAATTCGGGCGCAAAGGGGTAGTTGGCGGGGGTGTCACCCGTCAATGCGCTGGCGGTGACCTGGGTGTCGAGCTGGTCATGGCGCAGGTTGGCCGCAATGGGCACCTGCTCAAGCCGGGTCTCGGTATGGGTGACCTCCAGCGTGGCCTCGTTGAAGTGCACATAAAGCGACACCGCCGGGCAGTCCCGCCCCTCCGTGAGGGTGTAAGCCTCGACCACCTCAGCGGGCAACATGGTCAGCTTGTAGCCTGGCATGTAGACCGTGGACAAGCGGTCGCGGGCGACTTTGTCGATGGGGCTGTCCGGTGCGATGGCCAGGGCTGGCGCCGCGATGTGGATGCCGAAAATCACCTGGCCCGTGCCCAAGCCGCGCACCGACAGGGCGTCATCAATCTCGGTGGTGGCCGAGTCGTCAATGGAGAAGGCCTGCACCTCGGCCCGCGGCAGCGTCTCTTTGATCTGAGGGGCAGTGAGGCTGGGGAAGCCCGTGCCCTGCGGAAAGTTGTCAAACAAAAACCGCTTCCAGTGAAACTGGTAGGGCGAATCGATGGCCCCGGCCGCTTTGAGCAGCTCCAGCGGCGCACGCTGCGAGCGCTTGGCCGCGTCGACGACGGCCTTGTACTCGGGGGCATTTTTGTCGGGCTTGAACAGGATTTTGTAAATCTGCTCGCGCACGGGGGGCGGGCACTGTCCCTCGATCAAGTCGTTGGCCCAGGCCTCAATTTGGGCGGTGACGAGCTTCTTGCGCTCAATGCCGACCAGCGCGGCTTGCAGCACCTCGGCACTGGCCTTCTTGAACTGCCCCTTGCCCAGCCGACGAAAGTAGTGGGGCGCGTCAAACAGGCGGAACAGCGCGGCGGCTTGCTGGGTGAGGGTGGCCTGGGCGCTGAAATAGTCGCGCGCCAGGTCGCTGAAGTGGAATTCTTCCTCGGGCGCGAACTCCCAGGCCAAATCGAGTTCGATGTCGGTGGCCAGGGCTTGCCCAGCCGCCACGAGCTCGGTGTGGGAAGGGCGCTCAAACTTGAGCATCACGTGCGTGGTTTTCACTTTCACCCGCTTGCCAGAGTCGAGTTCGACCTGCAGGGAGGTGTCCGATTCGGACATCACACGACCGGCCAAAAACTTGCCGGATTCTTCAAAGAGTGCATACATAGACCCCGATTGTCGCCTTTGTCGCGGCGCTCGGCCGTGGGGAAATGCCGAAGCGACCTAAAATTGCAGTTTGGTATTCGCAACTCAGGGATCCGCCATGGCGCGCACGCTGTACGACAAAATCTGGGATGAGCACGTGGTTCACACCGAAAACGACGGCACCGCCGTGCTCTATATCGACCGCCACCTGCTGCACGAAGTGACCAGCCCCCAGGCGTTTGACGGGCTGCAGGTCGCCGGGCGCAAGGTGTGGCGTTTGTCTGCCAACCTGGCGGTCAGTGACCACAACGTGCCCACCACCGATCGCTCACAAGGGATTGCCGACCCGATTTCGCGCTTGCAAGTCGACACCCTGGATGCCAACTGTGACCGCTTGGGCTTGACCCAGTTCAAGATGAACGACAAGCGCCAAGGCATTGTCCACGTGATTGGCCCAGAGCAGGGGGCGACCTTGCCAGGCATGACCGTCGTGTGCGGCGACTCCCACACTTCAACGCACGGCGCTTTTGGCGCCTTGGCGCATGGCATTGGCACCAGTGAGGTGGAGCACGTGCTGGCCACCCAGACCCTGTTGGCCAAAAAAGCCAAGAACATGCTCGTGCGGGTGGAGGGCGCCCTGAGCCCGGGCTGCAGTGCCAAAGACATTGTTCTGGCGATCATCGGCCGCATCGGTACCGCGGGTGGCACGGGCTACACCATTGAGTTTGCGGGCTCAGCCATCCGCGCCCTCAGCATGGAGGGCCGCATGACCGTGTGCAACATGGCCATCGAGGCAGGCGCCCGTGGGGGCTTGATCGCGGTTGATGAGACCACCGTTACCTATGTGAAGGGCCGCCCCTTCAGCCCCTCGGGCCTCGCATGGGATTTGGCCGTGTCCCACTGGAAGACCCTGCACTCTGACCCCGATGCCCATTGGGATGCGGTGGTGGACCTCGACGCCAGCCAAATCGGCCCGCAAGTGACCTGGGGCACCTCACCCGAGATGGTGCTGTCCATCACCGAGCGCGTGCCCGACCCTGAGCGTGAGAAAGACCCCGTCAAGCGCGGCGCCATGGAGCGCGCTCTGAAATACATGGCCCTGCAGCCCAACAAGCCCTTGGCCGACATCCTGATCGACAAAGTGTTCATTGGCTCGTGCACCAACTCACGCATTGAAGACCTTCGCGAAGCCGCGGCGGTTGTCAAGCGCTTGGGCGGGCGACGGGCGGCCCACGTGACACTGGCGTTGGTGGTGCCCGGCTCGGGCTTGGTCAAAGCGCAAGCCGAGCGTGAGGGATTGGACAAAATTTTCAAGGCCGCCGGCTTTGAGTGGCGTGAGCCCGGTTGCTCCATGTGCTTGGCGATGAACGCTGACCGCCTGGAGCCCGGTGAGCGCTGTGCGTCAACCTCCAACCGCAACTTCGAGGGCCGCCAAGGCGCAGGGGGGCGCACCCACTTGGTCAGCCCCGCGATGGCCGCGGCTGCGGCCATGCAAGGCCATTTTGTTGACGTGCGGCGCATCGCCTGAAGGAGCTGACCATGCAAGCATTTCAAATTCACCAAGGCCTGGTGGCCCCGATGGACCGCGACAACGTCGACACCGACGCCATCATCCCCAAGCAGTTTCTCAAGGCCATCGCGCGTTCGGGCTTCGGCCCCAACCTGTTCGACGCCTGGCGCTACCTCGACCCCGGCGAGCCGGGCCAGGACCCGAAAAGCCGCAAGCCGAATCCCGACTTCGTGCTGAACCAGCCGCGCTACCAGGACGCCTCGATCCTGCTGGCGCGCAAGAACTTCGGCTGCGGCTCCTCGCGCGAGCAAGCGCCCTGGGCCCTCGACCAGTACGGCTTTCGCGCCATCATCGCGCCGAGCTATGCCGACATTTTTTTCAACAACAGCTTCAAGAACGGCCTGCTGCCGATCGTGTTGAGCGAGGCGCAGATCGCACAGTTGTTCGACGAAACCCTGGCATTCCCGGGCTACAGCCTGACGGTCGATCTGGAGCGCCAGGTCGTGATCAAGCCCGATGGCGTGGAACTGGCTTTCGAGGTGCAACCGTTTCGCAAGTTCTGCCTGATAAACGGGCTGGACGATATTGGTCTGACCTTGC
>JANMGB010000240.1:0-2567 GCA_031374415.1 Burkholderiales bacterium | reverse complement strand
CGCAACGGCGACAACGACAACAACGACGACGACAACGACGACAACGACGGCGGCGGCGACAACGACGACGACGACGACAACGACGACGACGGCGGCGGCGGCGGCGGCGGCGGCGGCAACAACGACAACGACAACAACGACCAAGACCAAGGGCACGCACGCGCCGATGGAGGTGACGGTCGAGCAGAACCAGCAGAGGGCCGTGAACATGCTCGCTGGCGTTGGCGAGCGGGCGCGCATCAGCGACGAGCAGTGCGTGCGCGCAAATCTGTGCCGCGCCGTACGTCTTCTCGCTCGACTGTCGGTCGCGCTGCAGCTGCGCGCCGACTTGATCAGAGTCGGCGGCAAGGCGGCGTTTGTGCCGGCAGCTCAGCGAATCGCCGAAAAACTGATCGACGCCAACGCCGACGATGACGACGACGACGACAACGACGCGGCGGCCGGCAACGAGGACGAGGACTTGGATGCGATCGATGAGGCGCAGGCGCACGCGGTGCAGGGCGCGAAGATCAAGGACAAGGACAAGAAGATGGCTCGGCGTGCCAAACAGATCGCCGCCATGAAGCAGGCCGAGTCCGCCGTGCTGACAGCGATGAGCCGGCGCGTTGCCGCTCTCGCCGAGGCCGAGGTCGCACAACTACCGCTCAAAGTCAGCAACACGGAGACGCGAGTGCTGCAAAGCGTTCTGTTCGGTCTGTGCGTCGACATTTCCGCCGCGCGGCGAAAGATCGAAGCTGCGGGCGGCCAGAAGAAGAAGACGCAGAAGACGAGAGCGAGAGGAGGTCAGCATCACGTCGATGACGAAGACGACGCGTGCAACGCCGACACCGCTGCCGCTGCTGCGGCTGCGCCGCCCACGGCCGAGTACAAGGTCGCGCCCACGCCCAACGCCACCTACAAGTCGCAGTACTTCGACGTCGAATCGCTCAAGGTGATTTTGCAGCTCAAGACGACGGCACCCGCACGCGAGGTCTGGGCAGCGACGTTCAAGGACTACGCTGCCGTTGCGCGGCAGCTTTGCCGGTCATCGCGCGATCGACAGCGCCTCGTGTCCATCTCGGTGCACGGCACGTCGACTACACTGATCATGGGGACGTCGAAGAGGATGGCTTGGGCACGGGCGGCTGCGGGCGGCACGCTGCCGCCAAAGGTCGAGAGCCTGATCGGCGAGTACGAGAAGGTCCAGTACACCGACTGTGGGAGACGTGATTGGCTGCTGCGCTGCTTGCACGAGCACGTGCGCCTCCTGTACAAGGCCGGCTCGTACGGCCAGGACATGGTCGAGGCGCTGGCGCGGCGAGGCGATGCGCAGCGGCTGGCGCGCGGCGACGACAACTCTGCGCAGGACGATCAGATCGTCGACTCGATCTACCTGCTACGGAACGTGCGGTGTGGCGCCGCCAAGAGCTACACGCCGACCGTGTCCGACGACTACCTCGGCCTTGGCAAGGAGGTGTTCGAGCGCGTGCGCAAGGAGCCGCTGTCGCCGAGCGACTGGCGGGGCGGCTCTGTGCTACCAGAACGTGCCGTCGCGATGGGGCTGATGTCGCTGCGCACAGGCGCCGATTTGCGCCGTTTTCTCGAGTCTGTGCTCGTGTCGGGCGACACAGGCATTGACACGCTGTGCATGGCCATCATCGGTCAGATGCGGCCGATCGACAGCAACGACCCCCAGATCAAGGCAATTCTCAGCGGCGGGCGCGACCACGAGACGTTCAACACGAAGGAGGTCGAGGAGCTGCTCGACAGGTGCGAGTTGGTGTTCGTGATCAAGCGAATCCACCAAGTGCACCGCAAGCGCAAGGACGCCGACCGCCAGACCGCCGAGGCGCAGAAGGCGGCCGAGGAGCTGAGCGCGAGCGCGACGGCGACGGGCGGCATGCGCGCACTCGACTACGACGAGATGTGCAAGCACATGCAGGTCTACGTGAAGACGCGCCCGGCCATTTACAAGGACTCGCTGCGGCGCGCGCTGGGCGGCGCGCGGCACTACGCCAACATCGGCCGGCAGCACCGGGCGCGCGCCGAGGTGCAGCAGCTCGCCGACGCCATCGCGCTGTTCCGCGCGTACCTGGCGACGCTCGAGCAGGACGACCAGCGCAAGGAGGAGCTGATGAAGCGCGCGCTGATGCCGGCGACGAAGCACGACGATCGCGTCGTCTTCTTCGTCGGCCAGCCGCGCGCCGGCCAGCAGACGCACGCAGGCCACCGCTCGGGCGACAGCATGCAGTTTGTCGCCGCCGCCGCCAAGCAGATGGCGACGATCGGCCTGAACGAGTACTACACGTCGCAGAAGTGCAAGGAGTGCGGCTCGCAGCTCGAGCGAACGCGCGGCTGGAGCGTGCGCTTTTGGAAATGCCCGCACAGCGAGCTGAACGGCACGGGCAGGCGCATCGACGACGAGTCCAAGGCCGGCAACTTCAAGCGTGAGGGCGGGCGGCCGGACGGCAAGTGGCGGCACGTGGCCGAGGAGAACAAGGACGTGATCGCGGCGATGGCGATGCTGCGCATCGGCGTCTGCGTGCTGATCGACGGCGGCCGGCCGGTCGAGTGGTGCTCGCACGACG